>JBFMBA010000043.1:0-5605 GCA_040755475.1 Thermodesulfobacteriota bacterium | reverse complement strand
CCGATGTTCAGTGGCCTCAGAACAGGTTGGGAAAATGACCCCACGGGAAAGGGTGGTCGATTTCTTCGGGCTTCGCAAAAGCATCGTTGCGATGCTCCTGATGGCCATTCTCGTCGGGCTCGGCGAAAAGATGGCCGAGCGGTTCCTGCCGATCTATCTCCTCGCCCTGGGGGGCGGCATCCTGTCAGTCGGCTTCCTCAACGCGATGGACAATCTCCTGTCCGCCCTCTATGCCTTTCCCGGCGGCTACCTGAGCGAGCGCCTGGGCTACAAGCGGGCGCTGGCCGTTTTCAACCTCGTCGCCCTGTCGGGTTATCTGATCGTCATCCTCTTTCCCCACTGGCTGGCCGTGATCATCGGGGCGGCGTTCTTCCTCTCCTGGAGCGCGATCTCGCTTCCCGCAACGATGGGGCTCGTCTCCCGATCGCTTCCCCTGGAGAAGCGGACCATGGGGGTGTCGGTTCACTCGCTGGTCCGTCGAATCCCGATGGCCCTGGGTCCGGTGACCGGCGGCGTCCTGATCGGAATCTACGGCGAAAGGGCCGGCATACGCCTCGCCTTTGTCGCGGCCCTGATCCTCGGGATCGTCTCCCTCGTCCTGCAGCAGGCGATGATCGAGGACGACCGGACGCGGGGAAGGGCGGAGAGGCGGCCTTTATCGCTGTGGCGCCGCATGACCCCGGACCTCAGGAATCTCCTTGCCTCGGACATCCTGATCCGATTCGCCGAGCAGATTCCCTACGGCTTCGTCGTCATCTGGTGCATGAAGCACAACGGGATCAGCGCCGTGCAGTTCGGCGTGCTGACCGCCATCGAGATGGTCACGGCGATGCTCATCTACATTCCCGTTGCCTATCTCGCCGACCGGACGACCAAGAAGCCATTCGTCCTGATCACCTTCGTACATTTCACGCTCTTTCCCCTCATTCTCCTTTTCTCTCACAGCTTCCGGATGATGGTGATCGCCTTCATCATCCGGGGGCTCAAGGAATTCGGAGAACCGACGCGCAAGGCCCTGATCATGGATCTTGCACCCGAGGACCAGAAGGCGGGGATGTTCGGCCTCTACTATCTGATACGGGACCTGATCGTCTCCGGGGCCGCCTTCGTCGGCGGCTTTCTCTGGCTGCTCTCGCCTGAGGTGAATCTTCTTGCCGCCACCGCCTGCGGCCTGACCGGCACCCTCACTTTCGCGCTTCGGGGTCGCGACCCGAAGGGCGATGAACGTAAATCACGGATGGACTTTCCGGGGCCGATGGGTTAAAAAGCAACCGATCACACATCCTGCTGCTCTATGTCCCCCGGTCAGGGCCATGGCCCGGCCGCGGAATTCGGGGCTTTTCGCAAGGCTTCCCCCTCCAGCGCGGCGAGAGCGAAGCTCCCCGCCCAGGAGGTGGGGCTTGCGGGGCGCGCTCCCGGTTATGCGAGGATCCTCAGTGAAACCCGTCATCGCCATCATCGGCCGGCCGAATGTGGGCAAATCGACCCTCTTCAACCGCCTTGCCGGGAGAGGCAAGGCCATCGTCATCGACGAGCCCGGCGCGACCCGTGACAGAAACTACGAGGACTGCGCCTGGGACGGCCGCCCGTTCACGCTGATCGACACCGGGGGCTTCGAGCCCGCGTCGGAAGTTCAAATTCTGGTCCAGATGCGGGAGCAGACGAAGCTCGCCATCGAAGAGGCGGAGATCATTCTCTTCATGATGGACGGCAGGGACGGTCTCACCCCCGCGGACCAGGAAATCACCCGGATGCTCCGGATGGTGAATAAGACCGTCTTTTTCGTCATCAACAAGATCGACGGCCCCCGCCATGAAGCGCTGGTGACCGAGTTCTACCGACTGGGAATCGAAACGATCTATCCGCTCTCCGCCCAGCACGGCCCCGGCCTCGACGAGCTGATGGACGATGTGGCGCGCTGTCTGCCCGAGGCCGAACCGGTCCGGGACGACGAAGGGGAGCGCATCCGGATCGCCGTCATCGGGAGGCCCAACGTGGGCAAATCCTCCCTCGTCAACCGGATCCTCGGGTACGAGCGGACCATCGCCAACCCCGTTCCGGGGACGACCCGGGACGCCATCGACACCCCCCTCACCCGCAACGGGAAACGGTACCTCCTGATCGACACGGCCGGCATCCGCCGGAAGAGCCGGATCAGCCTGACGATGGAGAAATACACCATCGTCCAAGCCTTAAAGGCGATCGGCCGGGCCGACATCGCGCTCATCCTCATCGACGCCGTGGAGGGGATCAGCGAGCAGGATGTCAAGATCGCCGGCCTCGCCCTGGAAAAGGGTACCGCCTGCATCCTCGTGGTGAACAAATGGGACCTGGTCGAAAAGGACAACAGCACCGTCGGGACTTACGTGGAAAAAATCCGCTACAATGCGAAGTTCCTCGAGTTTGCCCCCATCCTCTTCGTTTCGGCCCTCTCGGGCCAGCGGGTCTCCCGGATCTTCGAGCTCGTCGACCGGGTGTATGCCCAGTACACCCGCCGCGTCGACACGGGCGAGCTGAACCGGAAAATTCGGGAGATCGTCGAGGCGAATCCCCCTCCCGGCCGCGGGAGGCGTCCGCACCTGTTCAACTACATCACCCAGGTGGCCGTCAAACCCCCCTCTTTCGCCCTGTTCGTCCGCAATCCGGGCGATATCCACTTCTCCTACGAGCGCTACCTGATCAACCGCATACGGGAAACCTTCGGTTTCACGGACGTACCGATCCGCCTTTTTTTTCGAAAGAAGGGCGCCTGATATCCGGAGCGCGGCCCGTTCCTGCTTCGCCGGCTTTGACCGGCGGCAGGCCCTGCTGCCGCTTCCGGCCTCTTTCGGCTTGACTCCCCGGCCATTTTGCAGTACGCAATACCATCCTTTTTTCAGTGATCAGTCTTCAATCGATCAAACAAGGAGTCTGCCTATGAAACCCGATTCTTTTCGCAGCGCGTTTTGGACAGCTTTGCTGGCCGCCTGTCTGACCGCCGCCTCCCCGGGGGCACCCCATGCCGCCGAGGCCATCCGTCTCGGTGTCGCCGGCGCCCACAGCGGTGATCTGGCCTCATACGGCCTGCCCACGGTCAAGGCCGCCGAGCAGGTGGTCAAGGAGATCAACGCCAAAGGCGGTGTCCTGGGCAGGCAGGTCCAGCTTCTGGTGGAGGATGACGTCTGCAAGCCGGAGGTCGCCACGAACACGGCCACCAAGCTGATCTCGCAGGGTGTCAGCGCCGTCGTCGGCCACATCTGCAGCGGGGCGACCAAAGCGGCCCTGGGCATCTACAAGGACGCCAAGGTGATCGCCATATCCCCGTCGGCCACCAATCCCGCACTGACCCAGAGCGGCCAGTATCCGAACTTCTACCGGACGATCGCCTCCGACGATGCCCAGGCCAGGCTGGAGGTGGATTTCGCGCTCGGCCGTCTCAAGGTGAAGAAGATCGCCGTCCTCCACGACAAGGGCGACTACGGAAAGGGGCTGGCCGAGTTCGCCAAGAAGTTCATCGAAGAGTCCCTTGAGGCCAAGGTGGTTCTGTACGAAGGGGTCACGCCGGGCGCCGTCGACTACTCCGCCGTTGTCCAGAAAATCAAGCGTTCCGGTGCCGATGCGGTCATCTTCGGCGGCTATCACCCCGAGGCGTCCTCGATCGTCGGGCAGATGCGCAAGAAGAATATGAAGATCCCCTTCATCTCCGATGATGGCGTCAAGGACGACACCTTCATCAAGGTCGCCCAGAAGTACGCCGAAGGGGTGTATGCTACAGGCCCCAAGGACACCACGAAAAACCCGCTGGCGATCGCCGCGATCGAGGCGCACAAGAAGGCCCACGGGGCCGACCCGGGCGCTTTTTTCCTCAACGGCATCGCCGCGACCCAGGCCATCCTCAACGCCATCCAGAAGGCGGGCTCCACCAGCTACGATGCCGTCGGCAAGGCGCTGCGCAGCTACGACGTGGAAACGCCCCTCGGCAGGATCCGCTTCGACAAGCGCGGCGACGCGATCGGCGTCGGTTTCTCCATGTATCAGGTGCGCAAGGGGGTGTTCGTCGAGCTCAAATAAATAACCAGCAAATGCGCTTAACGCATTGACAGCATTCGCTTTATGGTTCATTATCCATAACGGATCAGCGTTGTAGACGGAATAAAACGGAATTGGTTGGGTTGTTATCCGGATACATACAAACGTTGCTGGTTTGGAGGCTGGGCAGCCGTGCGAGAGGGGCTGTCTCTTGCCATCTGATGCTTGTCCCGGAGCTTCGCGTCCGGCCGACAAGCGGATGCACCGGTTGGTTGTTTCCGCCAGTAAGCTGGTGTTCCTATCCACTGCTGATCCGCAATCCCGTTAGAGGCCACAAGAATGCGCAACACATTGCGAACGATTGTCGTTTTTTTGTCGTAATGATGTTGGCTGGATGCACGGCGACCGGGAAAGGCAATTGGATCAATGGGGTGTCAAACACCAATCTCCATGCCGACATTCCTCGATCTGGAACTTTCGCAGTGCGACTGATGGGTGGCGATCCCATCGACGGATCTGATCAAGAAGCCGGAATCAAATCCCGTACGCAAGGGTCGGTTTACCGGGCTCCGTAAGTATTGCGTCGGTAGCTACAGGGTGATCCATGCCCTGCTGGATCAGGATATGCTCATTCTCAGGGTCGGGAATCGCAAGGATGTTTACAAAAGCGAAACCTAGCCATTCGCCCGTGCCGACGACGGGGAAAGCACCCCCTGTTTCCTGTTACTTTCGCGGCCGGCGTGGTGCACCTGAATTGTTCTTGTTGATGGTTCATCATCCCTTTGATAGAGCATGCATGCGGAACAGCCGGCAGGCGAAAGGTCCTTCGCTTCACCTTCCGGCAGCCTGTAACCAAGTTTGGGAAGCGCGGATATGGATTATTTCCTCGAACTGCTGATCGGCGGACTCACGCGGGGCAGCATCTATGCGCTCATCGCCCTGGGGTATACGATGGTCTATGGCATCCTCCAGCTGATCAATTTCGCCCACGGCGAGATTTACATGATCGGCGCCTTCACGGCGCTCATCGTCGCCTCGGTCCTCACCATGAACGGGATGACCGGCGTGCCGGTCCTGATCCTGGCTGCGCTCCTGGCGGTCGTCTACGCCGCCGCCTACGGCCTCACCGTGGAGAAGATCGCATACAAGCCGCTGCGCCAGGCGCCGCGGCTCTCCCCGCTGATCAGCGCCATCGGCATGTCGATTTTCCTGCAGAACTATGTCCTTCTCGCCCAGACCTCGGACTTTCTGCCCTTCCCGAACCTGATTCCCCCCATCCCCTTCCTGGAGCCCTATGCCCACATCGCCGGGTCCGCCGAGATCTTCATCATCGCCGTGACCGTGGCGGCGACGGCGGCGCTGACCCTGCTGATCAAGTTCACGAAAACCGGCAAGGCGATGCGGGCCACAGCCCAGGACCGGGGCATGGCGCTGCTCATGGGGGTGAACGTGAACCGGGTCATTTCCAGCACCTTCATCATCGGCTCGTCACTGGCCGCGATCGGCGGGGTTCTGATCGCCTCCCACGTGGGGCGGATCAACTTCTCGATCGGCTTCATCGCGGGCATCAAGGCCTTTACCGCCGCGGTCCTGGGCG
>JBFMBA010000042.1:0-3437 GCA_040755475.1 Thermodesulfobacteriota bacterium | reverse complement strand
AGGTTTTTTTCATTCGCCGATCGGCAGGATCTGTCCGATATCCAGGGTAATGAACTTCGAAGGGTCCAGGTTCTGAGCCTTGATGGTCTTGTTCAGTTCGAGGATGGAGTACCCCACCGGTTCATCGCCGAGGGGGAAAGTCCCCCACTGCTGAGGGATAAAGGTGCGCGCGCCCAGATCACGGAAGGCGTCGATGGATTCCCGGACATCCACATGGGCGTAGTGCATGAACCAGCGGGGCTGGTAGGCCGTTACGGGCAGGAGGGCATAGTCGATTCCCGGAAACCGGCGCCCGATCTCCTTGTAACCGACAAAATAGCCGCTGTCCCCGCCGAAATAGATCTTCCGCTTCGGCGTCACCAGGAGGTAGCTTGCCCAGAGGGTGGCGTTTCTCCCCTGAAAAACGCGCCGTGACCAGTGCTGGGCCGGGAGACAGACGAGGGTGATGCCGTTTCCGGCATCCAGGCTCTGCCACCAGTCCATCTCCCGCACCTCTTTCTTGTTCATCCCCTCGATGGTCGCCTTCAATCCGAGCGGCGCGAACACGCGGGTATCGTCGGGCAGGGCGGCCATGCTGCTTCGGTCGAGGTGATCGTAATGGTTATGGGAGACGACGACGTTGAGTTTCCCGCCCAGCGACTTCAGCTCGTCGAGGGTCATCCCGGGCGGGGTCTTTCTTGCGGGAAGGAGCGCCCTGTGGGAGAACATGGGGTCGGTCAGCCAATATTCCCCATTGATGCGGATGAGAAACGTGGCATGACCGATCCACACAATAAAATCACCGGGATGCGACAGGATCCTCTCTTTCAGGCCGGCGATTACCTTCGGCCGATACGCCTTTTGCTCATCGGTGTAACTGCCCTTCTGGGAAAACCGCCAAAGCAGGAAAGTGAAAAACCCCTTGTCCTCCATGGGCATCCAGGGGTTGAAGAAGGCATCCTCCCTGAAATGGGAGGCATAGAGCAGTGACGGGTCGGCGCGCAAAACCTCCTGCCGCCATTTGACCTCATCGAAAGCGTTGTTATGGGGGAAGCAGGAGACGAGGGGCAGCACCATCAGAATGAATAAAACCGAGAGCCGCGGCCTTCTGTCGATTGATCGCTCCATGGGCGGATCGTCACGTTCCTTTCTGCAAAGGCGGGACCAGGCCCCCCATCGCCTTCGCGGCCTCCCCGCGTTCATTGGCCGCACCCTGCTTTCCCGCCGCTCGTCGGAAGGTCATCGCCCCGTCGGGGAACCGGCAGGCGCGACCTTCCATAAGGCACCGGCACACCACCCGGCCGGAGCCCGGCGGCGACCCCCCTGTGCCGGCGGGGATACCCCTGCGCCTGCCTGAGGCCCCATCCCCCGGGGCACCTGCGGCGCCTTTCCGGTGGCCGGGGGCGCCTGCAGTCTGCCCCCGGCCGCGATGAGCGAGATTATCTTGAACCTCCCTGCGGTTGTCAAGACAAATGCGGTTGACCGAAGAAACGCTCATTGACATGCAAAGCCCTTTCCCTTACAGTTATCAAGGGGAAAGGCGACTTTCCGCCGGAGCGTTCGAACGAGAGGTTCCCCGCCGCAGGGAGGGGCTTGCGGCATGCGCTCCCGGCAAGCCGGATCAGTCACGCACAAGGAGGGCATGGCCATGACACAACCCATCACGCGCAGACTGGGCCGCACCGGACGGCAGGTCACCACGCTGGGTCTCGGCGGCCAGGCGTCGATCCAATGGCCCGCAGAAGGGGCGGACCCCGTGGCGATCATCGAAAAGGCCTATCGGATCGGCGTCAACTACATGGATACATCCAACGTTTACGGACCCAGCCAGAAGAACTTCGGCGAGGCTTTCCGCCGCCTGGGTCTGTGCCCCGGAGCGGACGGTTATGACCCCGCGGCACGTCGGCGCCTCTTCATCGCCAGCAAGACCCACATCCGCACGGCGCGCCGACCGGCGGGAAAGACATTCTACTCCGATTACAGTGACGGGATGCTCGATGGGTTCGGGGTTTCCACGGCCGTCGACGACGTCCGCCGCTCCCTGAGCCTGATCTTCGGTGACGGCCAGGGCGGCTATCCGGAAGGCGCCTATCTGGACAGCCTCCAGTTCCACAACCTCAACACCATGGAAGAGATCGACATGCTCTTCGAGGGATTCGACGATCCCCGCCCCGACCGCGAGTGGATGGGCGCGCTGGCGGCCATGCTCGACCTGCGCGAAGGCACGAACCGGACCGGCTGCAATCCCGGTAACGAAAGGCTGCTGCGCCACATCGGCATCACCGGGCACTGGAACACGGCGGCCCATATGTACGCCATTCAGCGGGACAGCCGTCGCCTGCTCGACACCCTGCTGGTCACGATCAATCCCAGCGACGGCAAATACATGTCCCACCGGCACAATGCCATAGCGGTCGCGGCCGCCGCGGACATGGGCGTCATAGGGATGAAGATCTTCGCCGATGCGGCTTACTACCACAAGGACGTGAAGTTCTCCGACCGGCCCGACGACGTGTATCACGGGATCGGCTCCCCCGAGCTGCCGAGCCGGGATCTGATCCGCTACGCCCTGTCCGTGGAAGGGGTCTGCACCCTCATCGCCGGTATCGGCCATATCGATGAGGACGCGGACAGGTGCCAGCTCACCCGGAATCTCGCCGACGCACAGATCGTAAAACCGCTGGCCCCGGACGATATGGCGGCCGTCGAGGAGCGCATCACCGCGGCGGGCAAGGATGGCGCCAACGCCTCCTTTCAGCGCAGGTCCATGGGGCTCACCGCGCCGCGCAACGTGGGCGTCGAGCCGGACAGCGCCGCACCGATGATGGGACGCACCGCGGTCCGGGTCACCTGGGACACCGCCTATGCCGGCGCCGTGCCGATCGAGCGGTACGACGTGCTGCGCGACGGAGCCGTCGTGGGCAGCGTCCCCCACAGCCCCCAGTTCAGGGCGGTCCGGTTCCGCTACGATGACCGTTTCGAGGGCGACCTGCCGGCGGGGGCCCACGAATACCGGGTCCGTGCCGTCGATGCCGCCGGCGCGGCCGCGGACAGCGCAGCGTTCACGGCGGACCCGGCAACCGCGGCCTGAGTCTCCCCGGGCCCCGCGGGGCATGCACACCGGCGCGCCGGCCCGATCGCTCCTAATTTTTCGGCGAATAGGGTATCAGAAGGGCCAGGAGGAAGGCGCCGACGGGAAGAAAGGCGGTGAGCCAGAGGGTGGCGGGGACCCCCCAGAGGTCGGCAAACAGACCCAGGATCGCCGCCCCGACCCCTCCCATTCCGAAGGAAAGGCCCAGGATCAGGCCGGAGGCCAGGCCCACGTTCCGGGGCATGAAGGATTGGCCCATGACCATGGAGACCGAAAAGGAAAAGATCAGGATCAATCCGGCCAGAGCGAGCCAGAAGAACGCCCAGAAACCCGAACTCATCAGAAACAGGACCAGCAGCGGGCAGCT
>JBFMBA010000041.1:0-7656 GCA_040755475.1 Thermodesulfobacteriota bacterium | reverse complement strand
CTCGCCGACACGATCCGCAACTACCGGGCAAACGGCGACACGAACCAGGCCGCCGCCATCGCCCTGTACGCCCTGCTTTCGATCATCCCGTTCTTCATCCTGACGCTGCTCATGGTCGGCGGCCTCTTCAGCGCCAATCCCGAAATCGAACAGCGGCTGATCGAGGAGATCCGCCAGTTCTTCCCTTCCTTCTCCGGAGCGCTCCTGTCCCAGCTGGGTCAGATCCAGGGGAAAAAGGAGGTCCTGGGCTGGGTCGGGATCATCAGCCTGATCTGGTTTTCGGCAATGATCTTCGGCGCCATCGAAACGGCCCTCAACATGATATTCCGGTCGAGGAGCTACCGGAACTACTTTGTCTCGAAGCTCCTGGCGATCGCCATGATCCCCACGGGGTGGGCCATCGGCGTGGCCAGCGTGGTCATGACCTACGTCGCCGCCGTCCTGGCGGAGCAACCCATGCTCGGCGAAATCTGGACCCTCTATTTCCCGGCGCTGCACGGCATGTTTATCCGCTACCTCCTGCCCTACCTGGTGACCGTTGTGTTCTGCACCATCGTCTACAAGGTGATACCGACGGTGGAGGTCGACCTGAAGAGCGCCCTGATCGGGGGGGCGGTCTTCTCCGTCCTGGTGGAGATCGCCAAGCAGTTCTTCACCTGGTACATCGCCCGTTATACCCGCTACAACATCATCTTCGGCTCGCTGGAGGCGGTCGTCATCCTCGTCCTCTGGGTCTTTTACATCGCGCTGATCCTGCTGTTCTGCGCCGAACTGATCTCCTCCTACCAGCGGCGGGACAGAATCCTTCTGGAGAAGGTCCTGCTCGAACCGGGGAAGGGGCTCCCCCGAATGGACGATCAGCTATTCCGAAAATTCGGCCGTCTGTACAACCCGAACGAATACATCTTCCACGAGGGGGATGTGGGGCAGGAGCTCTTCTACATCCTGAGCGGGCGGGTGCAGATAGAGAAGCGGGCCGGCCACGTGAAGAAGGTCCTCGCCGACATGGGACCGGGAGCCTATTTCGGCGAGATGGCGGCGCTGATTCAGTCTCCGCGCTCGAGCTCCGCGCGGGCTCTCGAAGCCTGCCATATTGCCGTCATCGGCGGCGACATGCTGCGGGACATCCTCAGGGAGAGCGGAGAGGTCTCCCTGTTCATGCTCAAGGAGTTTTCCCGACGGATCATCCATACCAACGCCTCTCTGGCGGAGATGACCCAGTCCTGGATCAGGCTGACGGCGACGCTCTACTTCCTCCGGATGTGGCCCCTTGCGGAGGACCGCAACCCCGTCGCCAGTCTGATGAAGGCCACGGGGAAAGACGCGGCGGAGATCCAGGAGATCCTGGCCGATCTGGACCGGCGCGGCGTCCTGAGCTTCAGGGGGGGCCGCGTCACCGCTTTCAACCGGGAGGCGGCCCTGCGGCTTGTGGATGAACGGGCAACCGCTTAGCGGAATTCGCTGCCCCGCGGCCCAGGCCCAAAGGCGGATATCCTGCGTCAGCGGGGGGACGCCATGATGAAAAACGGCGCATGGTTCGACGTGAAGTAGGGCGGGGTCCGCCGGAGGATCTCCGCGATGCCGGGGTTTCTCTTGAATTCCTTCTCCAGAAACCGTCTGACCTCCCCTCGGTTCCAGCCCTGCGGATGGACAAAGGGCCTGTACAGCGACAGGTCGCCTTCATAGAACGCCCCCCTGTCGAGCGCTTCGCTGCCCGGGCCGCCGGCGGGCAGATTGAAGAGCGCCAGATTCAGAAAATCGATGCAGTCCGCGTGGGCCGCCGTGAAATCCAAGGTCCTGCGCGCCGCCGCAGGAGACTCCGCCGGTGTCCCGAAGAGGAGATAGACGTAAGTCGCAATCCCCGCGACCTTGAGGCTGTCCAGAACCGCGGAGGCCGTCTGCAGATCCACCCCCTTGTTCAGGGCGTCGAGAACCGCCTGGTCCCCCGATTCCAGCCCCAGCTTCAGCATGACGCATCCCGATTCCTTCAGCCGCAGGCAGAGTTGCCGATCGGCGAGGTGGTGCGTGACCCTGGTAAAAGCGTACCAGGGGGCTCCGGGCGGGTGTTCGCCCAGCTCCTTCAGGAGCGCAGGGCTCAGGGCGTTGTCCAGCAGATGAATCAGCGCAGGCTTCTCCTTTGCGGTCAGGGCGTGCAGATCGGCCCTCACGCGCTCCGGCGGGACTGGCTGATAGGGATTCCCCTCGGCCGGCTCCGGGCAGAAGGAGCAGCGGCGCCACCAGCATCCCTCCGAGGCGCTGTAGGGGAGGACCGTCCCCGGCGCCAGATAATCGGCCAGCGGAAAATCGCCGAAATCGGGCCGTTCGCAGCCGCCGTCCCGGCTTTTCTCCATGAGGGCCAGAAGCGGCCCCTCTCCCGGGCCGCTGACCGCGGTGTCCACCCAACCCGCAAAGAGAGGCCGCCCTCCCCGGTGACGCAGCCACGAGGTGACGAGGCCGCCTCCGAGCACGATCTTCAGGTGTGGGTATTCCCGCCGGATCAGACCGATCATCGCAAACGCGGTCAGCGCCTGACTGAGGTAGTTGACCGAGAACCCCACGTGGGAAAAATCCCATTGTGCGAGGATTTCGGGGATCCGGCCCCGGAACCACCGGTGGAAGGGATTGGCGGCGGGCGAAGCGGCGGACTCAAGCAGATCGGCGCTCCGCACCGGGAAGAGCGCTTCCGACTCGTAATCGGCAAGACTCAGGCGCACCCCGAAGGGCTCGGCTGCCGACTCCAGAAGACGGTTCAGGCAGGACACGGCCCGCCGGTAGCGATCGGGGCTCCTGTAGAGGTCCCAGGACCGGAGCGACGCGCGGTGGTCCCCCAGACGCCTGGACGCCCTCCGTGTCCAGGTGTCCTCCGCCTCCCCGCCGGCCCGCGCAGCGGACTCCATCAGGGCAAGCTGCCCCTCCGCATTGGCGTCCCAGACCCGACAGGCAACCCCCCGACACCGGAGCGCCCCCGCGAGCCGGGCCAGCCCCCCCGGCGCTTCGCAGGCCTTTGCCAGCGGCGGATGGACGAGCAGGATCCCCTTTTCCCGCCTCATGCCCCGATTCATCCTCTGCGCCCCTTTGTCGGCCCGAAGGATTCGTTCATGGTGTTTTCTTGACACACCCCTGCCACTCCTTTATACTGACTCCCGTTCGTCCGGGCGGCGGTTGGGGCCTCCCGACCACGAAGGGCGCTTCCCGGTAAACAACGGAGTCCTGTTTAGTCCCCCGCGTCTTCGGGGCGGTACCGAGCATCCCACCCCGGAAGCCTCCACCTGCGGGCAAGCAGCTTGATACGACGAAGGAGCCTCTGCAATGGACAAGGAACAGCGCTGCTACCAGGCCATCAACGCCATTTTGTCGAAGCACGGCGAATCACCCTACAACAGGGCAGAGATCAAGGCGGCGATCAGCGGTTCGATACGGGAATATGACTATGTCACCGCGGTCGTTGCCTACCTGTGGGGAGCATACAATCGCTTCGATCGCAAGGCAAGGATCGCCTTCAGGGACGTTTTCGCCGATGATCTGAAAGAGCATGATCCCACGGCCTTTTATTTCTTTTCTTTCTATTTCTCGCGCGACTTCAAGCGAAGCGGCTTCGACCGGCGTCAGCCTGGCGATCGCCGGCAGGCCTACTCCGTGGACCACTTTACCGATATCATGAAGGATCTGCGAAAAGGGGTGGAGCGGAGAAAAAAGGCGGAGATGAGAACCCACTGGACCCGTGTGAGCGAATGGTCGAGCGTCCCTTTCGAAGCGACCCCCAGTGCCCCCCCCGAGTCCGGCCTGGAAGAGCTCTCGACGGAGGGGACCGAAAGGCTCGAGCCGCTCCCCGGTCCGGAAGGACGGCCGCCTGCCGACATCCGAAGCCTGACCGCAATCCTGGCCGATCTCGCCGCGTACTACGATACCCACATCCGGCAGGGGCAGACCGAATGGATGGGCTTCATCGATGCAGCGGCCTTTCACCGCGCCAGGGATGTGATGCGAAAGCTGCTGGCGGTCAAAGTCCCGTCTGATTGATGCGCAGAGGATTCCCGCCTCCCAGTCCCCTCTTTCTTATACCCTCCGGCTATCATTGGACGCAGCGGACAGGCAACATTTCCCGGGCGCAGGCCGGGTCTCAGAGGAAATGCTCCGGGCATGCCGGCCGTCGTCCACCCTTTGGCTCGCAAAAGGGCCGACGACGGTGCCCGGACGAAGAATGCGGTGCGGCATCGCGGGCTGCCGATGCGGCAAAGCAGCCGTCATGACGAGAAAAGGACCTGCGAATAGGGATAGAGGCGATCGAGGATTTCCCTGATTGCGGACCGCTCGCCTTGGCCATGGACCGGTTCGACGACGCTGACGGGAACGCCCTCTTCCGAAAGCCGGGTTTTCCAGCCGAGGACATAGCCGGGGATGTTGATGAAGCGGCAGCCCTGGGTGCCGCAGCAGGTGCTCCCCACTGCGGCGATGCCCACCACGGCGAGAACCTCCCGCCCGCCCAATGCCAGTCGCTGCTCTTCGACGATCGTATAGTGCCCGGCGATGAACCGGACCTCCGTTCCCGGCATCTGGTGAAGGTATTCCGGCATGGCGACCTCGTCATGGACTGCGGGGGTTCCCCGCGTCACTTGAAAATCGAATCCCGAAAAATCTCCAGCGCGCGGAGGGATCATGATTTTCAAGCGTCTCTACTTGCCGACGCAGAAATTGGCGAAGATCCGGTCCAGGACCTCCTCCGGCGTCGTACGGCCGGTAATCTCGCCGAGCGCATCGAGCGCCTCCCGGAACGCCAGTGCGGTCAGCTCGGGTGAAAGCCCCTCCTTCAGACCTTCCCCGGCGCGGGTAAGGCAGCCGGCCGCCTTTTTCAGGGCGCTGCTGTGGCGAACAGGGGCGATCGCAGCCTCCGTTGACCCGTCCGCGGGCGTCGTGAGCGCCATCTCCCGGATCGCCGCCCTGAGGGCGTCGATCCCGTCCCCGTATTTTGCCGAGATGCGGACCGCCCCCATCGCGCCGTCCGGGAGAAGGTCCGGCAGGGCTCCTTCGTCCAGCCGCTGCGGGAGATCGGATTTGTTGATGACCGGAAGAATCGGTTTTGCATGGATCTTTCCCAGCAGGGTCCGGTCGTCCTGCGTGAGAGACGCGCTGCCGTCCAGCAGGACGATCACGGCGTCGGCGCCCGCGAGGCGCTCCCAGACCAGATCGATCCCCTCTTCTTCGATGGCGTTCTCCGGCAGACGGATCCCCGCCGTGTCCGTCAGGCGCACGGGAATCCCCCCGATGTCGGCGGTTTCCTCGATGAAGTCCCGCGTCGTCCCGGGGACCGGGGTCACAATCGCCCGCCTTTCGCCCAGAAGGCGGTTGAGCAGACTTGACTTGCCCACATTGGGCCTGCCGGCAATCACGACGCCGACGCCCTCCTGCGTGATCCGCGCGCGCAGGCAGGCGGCTGCCAGGGCATGAAGGTCGTCGATGAGGGCCTGCAAGTCAGACAGGTCCACCGGCGTTGGCACCGCGCCGTCATCCTCGTCAAAGTCCAGGGCGACCTCGATGCCGGCCAGCAGATCGATGAGGGTCTGCCGGATTCCTTCGATCCGTCCGGAGAGACTGCCTTTGAATCGATCGACGGCGGCACTGAGCCCCTCGGGCGTCTTTGCCAGGATCAGATCGCATACAGCCTCGGCCTGCGAAAGATCCAGGCGGCCATTCAAAAAAGCCCGCTTTGTGAACTCCCCCCGCTCGGCCGGGCGAGCCCCGGCCCGAAGGATCTCGGCCAGAACGGTGCGGAGGATCAGGGACCCGCCGTGGCAGCTGATCTCGAGCGTGTCTTCGCCGGTGTAGGTGCGGGGCCCGCGCATGAAGGCGACAAGAACATCGTCCAGGACGGCTTTCGTCTCCGGCACGATGATCTCGCCGTGGTAGAGACGATGGGATATCAAGGCGGCGGTGCGGTGATGCGGTCTGAATAGCCGCCCGGCGATCGCTTCCGATGCCGGCCCGCTGACGCGGATCAGCCCGAGCCCCCCGACACCGGGGGGCGTCGCGACGGCGGCAATGGTCTCCCTGCCGGTCATGGGATCAGAGCCTCCCCCTCCGTCGGCACGCTTTCAGTCTTCGGATGTTTCGGCCTCGCGCCGGGCCGGCAGGATCAGGATCTTCCGGTAGTCGCCTTCGCCGCGGCTTTTGGTGATCAGAGTCGGATCGTTCTGGATGGCAAGGTGGATGAGGCGGCGGTCGTGCGCGTTCAGGTGTCCGACGGTCATCGGCTTTTTTGTTTTTCTGACCCGCTCCCCCAGCCTCCGCGCCAGCGCCACGAGGGACTCCTCGCGTCTCTGGCGGTAATTCTCCGTGTCGATGATGATCATCTTGTTCCCGTTGGCCGAGTGGTGCACCGCCTTGCTGACGATGTACTGGATGGCATCCAGGTTTTGCCCCCGCTTTCCGATCAGGAAGCCGCCCCCGTTGCCCTGGATATCGAGAATAATCGCTTCCTCCGTCTCCTCGGCGATGACCCGCGCATCGACCTGCATCCGCAGCAGGAGCCCTTCGAGCATCCTTTTCGCCTTTTCCCTGACGGGCTCACCGTCCCCGTCTGCGCCATCCCTCTGCGCTTCCCCGCGGTCCACCTGCTTCCCGCAGCCGCCGGGCGGCACCCGCCGGGCGATGAACGGCTCCGCGGTGGCCGCGGTCCTCATCTCCGGCCTGTCTGCGAGGCGGGGTCGGGCAGTCGGGAAGGGGTCTTGCGCGTCGATCATCAGATCGAGCGCCATCAGGCTCGCCCTGATCCGGACCTTCTTTGCCCCGATGCCAAGAAACCCCGCAGACCCCTCGGAGACGATTTCGATGTTCAGTTTCTCCCGGGGCACCCCAAAGGCGCTGCAGGCCTTTTCTATCGCTTCATCGATGGATTTGCCTTCGATCGTCATGTCTTCCATGTTGGAGCCTCTTCGCGCCTTATGTCGACTGCCTGTTGATGTAGATCTGCTGACCGATGCTGATCACATTGTTGAACAGCCAGTAAATCACCAGCCCCGACGGGAAGGTGAGAAACATGAACGTAAAGATCACGGGCATGAAGAGCATGATCTTCGCCTGCAGGGGGTCGGCGCCCGTCGGGGTCATCTTCTGCTGGATGAACATCGTGGCGCCCATGACGATCGGCGTAATGTAGTAGGGATCCTTCTCCGATAGGTCCTGTATCCACCAGAAAAGGGGGGAGTGGCGCAGCTCGATGGCATAGAGCAACGCCTTGTACAGGCCGAAAAAAACCGGGATCTGCACGATCATGGGCAGACACCCGCCCAGGGGATTCACCTTGTGGGACTTATAGAGCGCCATGGACTCCTGGCTCAGCTTCGTCTTGTCGTCTTTGTACTTCTCCCGCAGTGCGGCCATCTTGGGCTGGAGCTTCTGCATCTCCTTCATGGACCTGTAGCTTTTGTTGCCCAGCGGCCAGAAGATCAACTTGATCAGGATCGTCAGGATAATGATGGCAATCCCGTAATTGTGCACATATCCGTAAAGGAATTTCAGGGCGATCAACAGCGGCATGGCGAGCCACTTGAGCCAGTCTCCGAAATCGATCGCGTTCTCCAGGCCGATATCCATGGCCTTGAGAAGGGTGTAATCCTTCGGCCCGAGGTAAAGAGAGTACTGAAACACGCCGGACTGTCC
>JBFMBA010000040.1:0-11039 GCA_040755475.1 Thermodesulfobacteriota bacterium | reverse complement strand
ACGGACGGTTCCCGTTCCCGCCAGTTGGCAACGGCGGGCTGTTTCGCGTTGATTGTAGCGAGCACCGTACTGGCACCATGCGACCAACCGAGCACCGCGACGCGCTCCGGCAATACATCATGGCGGCGCTGCAGCCAGGCCAGCGCACCCTGCGCATCCAGCCGCCGATGCTGTTGCCTGAGCGTGCGCTTCTTGTTCTCAACGGTGCAGATTTCCTCGAAGCCACGCGAACGAAAACTGTCCGGGAAGAGTACGGCATACCCTTCGGAGACCAGGAGGTCAGCCATCATCTGGTGACGAATAGACAGTGTGTCCCTTTTTGATTTCACGGTACTGTACATGCCGCCGCAACCGTGCAGCGCAACAACGGCAGGCAACCGCCGGAAATCGGCGCCTTCGGGCCTAAACAGCAGCGCCTGGATGACCACCGGCTTACCGGTCGCGGGGTCGCGGTCTAGAGAATCGAAGCTGACACGTTGCGGCAGCGATGTCGCGATCCTTTTCTCCAGACTCCGGACCGAGGGTGGGCCGGCTTCAGTCTGCAGCCCAGCGTTGTGGCAGGCGGAAAAAACCGGCAAGACCAGGCATAGCGGAATCATAAGAAACAGTGGCCGCAAGCAAGGAGTAAGAGACATTTTTCCCTTCCAACGGAGTGAGGTTGTTTGATCCTCTCGGGTCAATATGGAATTCCGGAACAGCATGAAGAAGTGAAAAAGCGGATCGAGGATCTCGCTCCCGGAGGATGATATGTCATCGCGGCCATACACAACATCCGTCCCGAGGTTCCGCCGGAAAACATCGTTGCCATGGTCGAGGCGGTCCACGAGTTCGGCCGATATGCGTGAATCCGTCAGCGAACCAATACACCTCTTCTGGCGCGGGCGATGGAGAACGCCTTCCTGAAGAAGCGCTATGAAGAGATCCCGGGCAGCCTCGATTACTTCCGCCGGCTTCTCCGCGGCCCCTGCGGGGAGGATCAATTCCTGCGCCTGAGGCCCGGGGAGACCTTCACCCAGCAGATGGTGGTTTGAGGGAGGTCCCCCGGGCCTGATCGCGGGCGGGGTTTTCCTGCGGCCGGACTGGGTGGTGAAGGGGCTAGCCTTTATTCGGCGACCAGCCGTAGGTCTTGGCGCAGGCCCCGCCCATCAGCATGGCCCGTTCGCTGTCGCTCAGGCGGTCGCTCCGGCGGAAGGGCTCGACGGCCTGCTCGAAGTTGACGACGGCATAGGCGCGGGTCCAGTCGGTGCCCCACAGGCAGCGGTCGAAACCCCAGGCGTCGAACAGGCGGGCGAGCGGGTCCCAGATGTCGGGAAAGGGATAGGGTTCCCGGGACAGCGTGCAGGCGCCGCTCACCTTGATCACGGCGTTCGGGCGTTTGGCGAGGTCGAGCACCTTCGGCAGGTCTGCCCAAGGCTCGGGCGGGGCGGGCGGCGTGCGGGGCTGCAGGATTCCCAGATGGTCGATGACGAAACGTGTGTCGGGGTGGCGGTCGATCAGCGTCGTGCCGGCGTCCAGGTTGCCCCAGCACAGCATGTTGACCGGAAAGTCGTGCCGGACGGCTTCGCGCAGGATCCGGTCGATCCCCGGGTCGTTCGGGTCGCGCCCCGCCTCCTTCGTCATCATGATGCGGATGCCGACCGTGCCCGGTGTCTTCTTCCAGTCGGCGATCACATCGGCCACCGCCGGATCGTCCGGATCGACCGGCTTGACGAGGGCGAAACGGCCGGGATGGGCCTGTTGCACTTCCACCGCGTAGCCGGCGTCGTAGCGATACATGGAAAAGGAGGAGACGAAGATCGCGCCGTCGACGCCCACCTTGTCCATGGCCGCCACCATTTCGTCGCCCGTGACGTGATCGGGCCAGTTCGGCACACTGTGCCAGGGCCGTTTCGGCGTATTCGCCTCATAGACGTGGACCTGCGAATCGATGATGGCCATAGGTGAATCTCCTCTTTTTTTCGCTTCCCCTATCACGGTTTTCGTTTCAAATCCACAGCATGTCAGCCGCCGGGTGACGGCAGATGGGGGAAGGCGTCCCACATGTGGGGGATGAACATGGCCGCGGTGAACTCCTCCTGGAAGCCCTTCTCGAGGGTCAGCTCCAGGTATTCCACCTGCCGCGCCACCGCATCGGCCTCCTGCCGTTTGTCGCGATCCAGAAGGGCGATTCTCGCGCCATCCCCCGCCGCATTCCCGACGGATGAGACATGATCGAGGTCGCAGTCGGGAAACATCCCGAGGATCATCGCTGACCTCTTGTCGATATAACTCCCGAAGGCGCCCGCAAGGATCACCCGGTCCAGCTTCGCGATCCCCAGCTTTTTCATCATCAGTTTCGCGCCGGCATAGAGGGCGCCCTTGGCGAGCTGGACGCTTCGGACATCCTTCTGGCTGATCGTGATCGCCTCTCCCAACGCGGTTTCTTCCGGCCAGGCGATGACGAACTCCGGTTTTCCGTCGGTCATCCGGAGCCGCGGCGTGGGCAAATCCGTGCCAAAGCGGCCGCTTCGGTCGATGATCCCCGCCCGGTAGAGCTCCGCCACGGCGTCGATGATTCCGGAGCCGCAGATTCCCCGGGCGCCGGTGATCGGGAACTCGGGCCGCCAGCCCTGCTCGCCGATGATTTTGAAGGCAACCTCCCGCGTTTCCGCGTCGATCCGGATCCGCTCGATCGCCCCGGGTGCCGCCCTCATCCCGAAGCGGATATGCGCCCCCTCCAGGGCGGGGCCGGTGGCGCACGAGGCGGAGATGAGCCTCGCTTTGTTTCCCATGACCATCTCCCCGTTGGTGCCCACATCGATGATCAGGACCATCTCTTCCTTATGGTAGGGCTCCTCGGCGATCAGGACCCCCACGTTGTCGGCTCCGACGAACCCCGCCTCGACAGGCAGGATGTGGACGTTGGCGGCGGGGTGGACCGCAAGGCCGAGGTCGCGCGCCTTGATGTCGAGGCTGCGGTGAACGGCGGGTGTGAAAGGAGAGACGCCCAGTGCGCGGGGAGAGATCCCGAGCAGGAGGTGGTGCATCGCCGTGTTGCCCACGAGCGTCATCTCGATGATATGGGCGGGTGCGAGGCCGGCATTCCCGGTGACGGTGCGGATCAGACGATTCAGGCCGTCGATGATCGCCCCCCGCATCTTTTCCATGCCGTCCGGGTGGTCCATTGTGTAGGTGATCCGCGAGATGACGTCTTCGCCGTAGGTGACCTGGGGGTTCATGAGCGACTCGGTGCCGATGATCCGGCCGGTCCGGAGGCTGCACAGATAACCGGCCACGGTGGTCGAGCCCACGTCGACGGCCAGGCCGTAGACCTCCTCCACCGTGCCGGGATAGACGGCGAGAATCTCCCGTTCCATGCGGACCGCCGCGGTGACGGTCCAGTTCCCCTGCCGCAGGGCGGCGGGGAGCGCGAGAAGCGCGGGATGGTCGATCACGGGGCGGTCCAGGCCGTAGAGATCCCCGAGGGCCGCAACCAGGCGCTCGTAATCGCCCAGGGGATGGTTCAGTTCCGGAGGCGCCAGGGTCACGGGATAAAGACGAACGGCGGGATTCAGGGCAATCGCCCGCTCCGTTGCCGCTTTTCTCACCACCTGGCTGGCCGTGCGGCTCTCCTCGGGCACGAGAATCTGGAGATCTCCATGGATTTCGGCGGCACAGGCCAGACGGACGCCCTCCGCCCGCTCTTTTTCTCCGATGAAGTCACCCTCCTCTTCGGAGAAGGGCGAAAGCGGGTCGGGAAGGGAAGTGTCGCCGGGCCAACCTTGGTTTCCCGGCTCGACCCGGATCCGGCACTTCCCGCAGGTTTTCTTCCCGCCACAGAGGGACTCGATGTCCACACCCAATGCGCGGGCGGCCTCCAGGACGGTGGTTCCTTCCGCGATCTCCCCCCGCCTGCCCGAGGGCTGAAAAACAACCTGTCGGCGCCTCATTTTTTCTCCTTGAGTTATCCGGGAGAGACTACCCGCCTTTTTCCACCCTCGAGAATTTCGCGCCGATCAGGGTGGCCGTCACCACGAGGGTCGTGGAGATGAGGATCATGATAATCCCCAGTGCCGAAAGCCTTCCCCAGAGGCCGTCCTCGGCAAAGCGGAGGATCTGGACGGCAAGGACCTCGGTCCCCGGCCGGGAGAGGACGACCGAGAGGCTGAGCTCCCGCACGAACATGGTGGCCATCAGGATCCATCCCGAGACGATCCCCGGGACCAGCAGGGGGATGACGATCCGCCGCATGGTATAGAGGGGGCCGCCGCCGCAGACCCGCGACGATTCCTCCAGGTGGCTGTGGATCTGGACGAAGGCGCTGGTGAGCGGCCGGATGCCGTAGGGGAGATACGTGGCGATGTAGCCGATGAGCAGGGCCCAGATCGTGGCGTACAGGGGGGTCTGGACGAAAAACCACATGAAACCCACCCCGATGACGATGCCGGGGAAGGAAAAGGAGAGGAAGCTCAGGGATTCCAGGACACCGGCGGCCGCCGTGCGGATCTTGACGATCACGTAGGCGACGAAGATGGAAAGGACGATCCCCAGCGATGCGCCCCCGATGCCCAGAATGACGCTGTTTTTCACCGACAGCAGGGACAGCGGATCGGTCAGGACGGCCGACCAGTGCCTCAGGCTCATCATGGCAAAGGCTCGCGCGCTGGGCGCCATCGTGTAGGGGACCAGCGAGGTGTAAAGCAGAACCAGAACCGGCAGGACGATCAGCAGGCAGGAGAGAAAGGCGACGACCCCGAAGAGCGGATACCTGGCCCCCTTGAGGTCGATCACCGTAGGCCGATAGCCCCTGCTGGAAACCGTGACGTATTTCTCGCCTTCCCGGGTCAGATGGCGGTAGAGATAGATGAGCGTGATGGAGGCGGCCAGGACGCTCATGCCAACGGCCGCCGCCATCCCGTAGTCGGGGGCAAAGCCGGTGGCCACGATCCGGTAGAGGTGGGTGGCCAGCACGTATCTTCTTCCGGGTATGCCGAGAACGGCAGGGACGGCGAAGGATGCGAGGCTTCGGACGCATCCCAGGGTGATGGCGGCCAGGATCGCCGGCCTGAGAATCGGCAGCGTCACCCGAAAGAGCGTTCGCAGGTTCGACGCGCCGCAGACCTTGGACGACTCCTCCAGGGAGACGTCGAAAGCCGACATGGCGGGGGCGATGATCAGGTAGGCGATCGGCATGTCCAGAAGCCCCTCCACCAGCATCATCCCCGGCAGGGTGTAGATGTTGAAGGGCGAAGCCGCCAGGCCGAAGACCTCCTTGAAGAGCAGGTTGAGCATGCCGTTGGAGGGGTTCAGGAGCAGCGACCAGCTCACGGCGAACAGGATGTGGGGGATCATCATGGGGATGATGGAGATGATCCGGAACAGGAATTTGAAGGGGATGTTGGTCCGGGTGTTCAGGTAGGCCAGGAACAGGGCCAGGACCGTGGATACGAGGGCCGAGCCGATGGTGAACAGAACGGTGTTGACCAGGATGTCGGCAAAGGCGGGATCGGTGTAGGCCGCCACGTACTTCTCGGTGGTGAAGCTGCCGAAGGTTCCCAGACCCTGGGTGAAGCTTCCGAAGAGGAGCATGACGACCGGGCAGACCGTGAGGAATCCGACGATCGCGATCAGGCTCGGCGTCAGGGCCGTTCTTGTCTTATACATCGCTCCTACCTGTTGAGACAACTTTGGAAATCACCGTCCTTCACACGCTGGATATGTCTCGACCCTGCACCTCCTCGCCCCGCGCAACGAAAAATGGTGGCACATAGAAAAATGAGAGAAAAATCGGGAGCTGTCCCTATTTTCCCCATTTTCCGTACAAGCGCTGCGCTGCGGGGGCAGGGGGCCCCGAAAAATCTGCAATGCGTGCTTCCGGGACATGATTTCCACGTTGTGCAAAGGTCCCGTTCAATTCAAGAGTATGGAACAATGGCGCGGATCGAATTGGAGGGCGATCTCCTCGCCCTCCCGGACGGACGTCGTCGGCTCGATCCGGAAAATCAGCAGGGTCTCCCCGATCCGGATCTCCCCCTCGTAGGCGTCTCCCACGAAGACCAGCGATTCGACCTTTCCCCTGAAAATGTTGCGTCCCCCGGACTGGTCGGCCTGGACCACCCTGATGAACTCGGGCCGGATGCAGACCATCACGGGCGTCCCCGGCGCCGTGTCGGCCTTCACCCGGCAGGCGATGGGCCCGATCGCCGAGTCGATCATGGTGTACGGCCCGTCGGAAGCGGCCGCTTTGCCCTCGATGAAGTTCGCCCGGCCGATGAAATCAGCCACGAAGCGCCGGTCGGAGTCGAAGTAGATCTCCCAGGGCGTTCCCATCTCCATGATGCGTCCGTTTTTCATCACCGCGATGCTGTCCGACAGGGAAAGGGCCTCGATCCGGTCATGGGTCACGTAGACGGCGGTGATCTTCAGCTCCGTGAGGAAGCGCCGCAGCTCCTTGCGGGTCTCCTCCCGGAGTTTGGCGTCGAGGTTGCTCAGCGGCTCATCGAAGAGGATCACCTTGGGTTCGGCCACCAGGGCGCGCGCCAGGGCGACCCGCTGCTGCTGGCCGCCGCTGAGCTTCGTGGAAGGCCGGTTTTCGAACCCGTCGAGCTGGACGAAATGTAGGGTTTTCTGCACCTTTCGCCTGATCTCTTCCTTCGGCTCGTTGCGGGTCTGGAGAGGATAGGCCACATTGTCGAAGACGTTCATGTGGGGCCAGATGGCATAGGTCTGGAACACCATGCCCAGCCCCCGCTTCTCCGGCGGGACCGAGAGGTTTCTTTCCGATGAGAAGACCACCTCGTCCCCGATGGCGATCTCGCCCGAATCGGGTATCTCCAGACCGACGATGCACCGCAGCAGGGTGGTCTTGCCGCAGCCGCTCGGCCCCAGGAGGGTGAAGATCCGGTCGGCGGGGATGGTCAGATCGACCCGATCGAGCGCCGCGATCCGCTTGCCTTCCGAGTAGTAGTTCTTGGAGAGGTTCCTGATTCGTATCTCCATGTCAGGATTTCGGCTTCTCGAAGATCTTCTTGAATTCGCCGCCCCATTTTTTGATCTCGTCGTCCGACAGTTCGCGGATCGGAATGACGTTGGCCTTCTCGATCCCCGCGATGGGCGGGAAGACGCCCGGCGCCAGGACGTATTCGCCGACCTTCTCGGCCATGATCTTCATGGCGTCCCTGGAGAGCCAGTAGTCCACGAAGAGTCTGGCGGCGTTCGGACGGGGGGCCCCGGCGGCGACGGCCATTCCCCTGGGTGTCCCCATCATGGGCTGGGACACCTTCGCCCAGTCCAGGGGCGCGGGCGCCTTGGTGATGATGTATTTCGGCATGGAGATGCCGATCAGCTTCTCGCCGCTCTCGATGGGGGCCGGCGTGGGTCCGAAGGATGCCACGAACATGGGGTTGTTGGCGGCCAGGCCCCGGAGAAAGGCCATCCATTCCGCTTCCGACTTGATGACGTTCTCCTTCAGCCCGACGAGCCAGGAGATGGTGGTCGGATGGGAGGTCGGATCGGCCATGACGATCTTTCCCTTCCATTTCGGATCCGTCAGGTCCTCGTATTTCTTCGGCACGTCGGCGGGTTTGACGAGTTCCCTGTTGTAGATCAGGGCGGCGTATTCAATGCCGAAGCTCTGGATCTTGCCGTCCTTGTTGGCCCATTTGGGATAGCTGGCCGCCGCGGGCGAGGTGTAGGAGGCCAGGACCCCCTTTTCCATGAGCAGCTCCAGGACCGGCATGGGCGCCTGCAGGACGTCCGCCGTGAGTTTGCCGGCCGCGTGCTCCGTCAGGATGGTCGCGATGAACTTCGTCGTGGAGAGCCGGGTATACTCCGCCTTGATGCCGTACTTCTTTGAGAAACCGTCGAGAATGGGCTCGACCGCCGTGATGTTCGCATAGAACGTCACCTTTCCTTCCGCCTTGGCCTTTTCCACAATGGCCTGTGCCCCGGCCGGGCTTTTTGTCTCTTTTCCCGCCGCGAATGCCGGGGGCGCAGCGAGTACCACCAAAACAACCAGAACGATGAGCTTCTTCATCATGCCGCCTCCTTTCGTCAGCCGGTCCTCACTTGCCTGTGCGGTTTGCCGGCAATGGGTGAACCGATCGTGTATCGCCCGCTCGCTGGAGAGAACGCCCGCATGAGCATCTGCATCGCGGCCTCTCTCCCCCTCCCTTTATCCTTTATGTCTAGCATTCGGGGGGTGCATTGTCAAACAGGATGTGCGGCGCAGGAACGCTTCGACCTCCGCGCCTTCCGGAATGCCCGCCCGGGCGCCGAGCCGCGTACAGCTCAGGGCCGCTGCGGCGCTTGCATAGGCCAGCAGCTCGTCCCATGGCCTGCCTATCGCGAGCGAGCCGGCAAAGGCGCCATGAAACACATCGCCCGCGCCGGTCGTATCCTTCACATCGACCGAAAAAGCGGGGAGCCGTCCATCCCCGCCGGCATGCTTCCAGAGCAGACCGCTGCCGCCCAGCGTGATCACGACGCTGCGGGCCGGTGCGAACAGGTCCGCCATTGCCGCCTCGGGCGAGGGCGCCCCGGTGATTTCGTGGGCGAATCTTTCGGAACAGACCAGGTGGTCCACCTTGTGGTACAGTTCCAGGGTTCCCCTGTTCAGGGAGCCCGCATCGAGAACCGTTGTGATGCCCTTGAGGCGGGCGTGATCGAGCAGGGCCGAGGAAAGTTCGGGCTCGTGGCCGTCAAAGAGGATCACCCGGGGGTGCATGTCCGTCATGGCGATGCGGTCTCGATCGAGGACAGCGCCCGCGGCGCGATAGTTGATGACCGAGCGCTCGCCCGAGGGCTTCACGATCACGGCCGATACGGGCGTCGGATGGTCTCCGCGAACGACGAGCGCGGTGTCGACCCCCGCGGCGCTCAACTCTTCCATATGGATCCGGCCATACAGATCGGAGCCCAGATAACCGGCAAATGCCGACTTCAATCCCATCTTCGAGACCATGACGGCAGCGTTGGCGGCCGGTCCGCCGCCGCAGAGAACCATCTCGCTGGCCGAGATCTTCTCATCGGGGGCGGGATGGCAGGGTGTCCGGAATACCATGTCGACAGAGGTGGCCCCGACGCAGAGGACATCAATCGCTTGCACGCAAAGACCTCCTTGTGGTAGGGAAAATCCCGGTGTGTGAGTCTCTCAATGAGGTTCCGGATTTCAGCGGCCGATACCATGGCACAGGGGGGCTGTCCTGTCAAAGGGAATCCGCGGTGGAGCCATATTTGCCTTGACAAAGCACTGCCGATGTGGTTTAAGAGCAAAATTATTCATTTTTTAAGGGGTTTAGGCGATGAAAAAGACATTGACGAATTTCAGCAATACGAAGATGAAGCGAACCCATGGATTCCTCGTCCGTATGGCCACCAAGGGCGGCCGGGCCGTTCTGAGCCGGAGACGGGCGAAGGGAAGAAAGCGGCTGACGGTGTAATTCCCGTGGCCGGACCGATGGCGGACCGGGGCGGACCCGGGGAGGGATCCATACCGAACGGGAACCCGAAGCGCCGGTCCCGGACTTTCGGCAAAGAGGAGCGTGTTCGGAAAAGGCAGGATTACTTAAGGATATACGAGCAAGGGACCCGGTACCATTCGCGCCGTTTCACCGTGATCACCTGCAGAAATCCGGCCGGAGTCAGGCGATTGGGCATGACGGTCACCAAAAAAGCCGGCAGTGCGGTACAGAGAAACAGAATCAAACGTCTTTTACGTGAGTATTTCAGATTGAACAAATTCCGGCTTCCGGCCGAGCAAGACATTGTGGTTATTGCGAAAAAGGGTATATTACCCCTCACCTACAATGAGGTTCGCCTGGAGCTGGATCGCTGCCTGATCAACCGAGCCGATGCCTGAGAGTCCATTCACAAGATTAGGGAGAACATGTCTTATCGCACTGGTCCGCGCCTACCAGATAGGCATCTCTCCCTTTCTGCTTCCCTGCTGCCGTTTCTATCCGAGCTGTTCCGAATATGCAATCGACGCCGTCACACACCATGGCCCCGTGAAGGGACTCTATCTGGCCCTGAGGCGCCTGTTGCGTTGTCACCCCTGGCACCGCGGCGGATATGATCCGGTGACGTAAGACATAGAAATCACCTTTGGAGGAATTGAATGGACAAGAGAAGCCTTCTCGCCATTGTCCTGTCCCTTGGCGTTCTGTTCATCTATCAGACCTATTTCGTCAAGCCGCCTGCCACGACGCAGACGGCACCCGTCCAGCAGGGAACTCCGGCTGCCCCTCAGCAGGCGGCCATACCGTCGGCTGGTCCGGCGGACAAAGCCAAAGGGCCCGCCGCAGCGCCGGCCGTCTTGGCCGGACGACCGGTTGCGCTGCCCGCGGCCGCCGGAGCGGAGAAAGAGGTGGTTGTGGAAACTCCCCTGTACCGGGCCGTATTCACCTCCCGGGGCGCCGCCCTCAGGTCCTTTCAGCTGAAGCACTACAAGACGGCCCTGGCGGATAACGAGGACCTGGTAGACAAGTTCTATCGCTGGATCGGTCAGGGGAAACCGAGACCGACGGACCTCTCCAGACCGATCGAGCTGGTTCATGTTTCCGCGGGAATGCCGCGCCCCCTTTCGCTCTCCTTTCCCGACTCCACCGTGTCCATCGCCGAGGATGGAATGTATGAGGTTGACGGCGGGAAGCTCGACATCAGAACGGGCGCCGAACCCAAGAAGCTGACCTTCAGCCAGACCTATCCGGGCGAACTCCGGATAGACAAGACCTTTACCTTTCATCCCGATAAATACAGTTTCAGCCTTGAGGTCCGGGTGGGCAACCTCTCGGATGCCCCCTTGAACCAGACCGGCGGCCTGAACTGGTATCAATACGTAGATCCCGCGGCCCCGGTGGACAGCTACGCCCACGACGGCCCCGTCTCTTATATCGCCAAAAGCGTCGACCGCCCCGAGGTGAGCAAACTCGAGGCGGACAAAATCGTCGGCCCCAATGTGTCCTGGGGCGGCTTCGAGAGCAAATACTTCATCGCCGCGCTGATACCGCACAATCCGTCGTTGACGAGTCTCAGGATGGCCAAAGACACCAGCAATCTGG
>JBFMBA010000039.1:0-4166 GCA_040755475.1 Thermodesulfobacteriota bacterium | reverse complement strand
GAGGGCAGGCTGATCCGCCACCTGCCGCTCTTTCTGGCGGGGATCGCCAGGGACCGGAGCCTGCCGGCGATCGCCGCGGTGCCGCTGCGCGACCGGATCGGCGAGATCTCCCGGCCGGTTGCCAAACCCGACAAGCGTGTCGTGTTCTTCGGCGGATGCACGCTCGATTTCGTCTTTCCCGAGACGGGGGTGTCGGTCTTTACGGTGCTTCAGGAGCTGCACATGGAGGTGCGCTTCCCCGCGGGGCAGGGTTGCTGCGGAAAGCCGGTGATCGCCCTGGGGGATATCGAGACGACAAAGAAGATCGCCCGCGAGAACATCAAGGCCCTGGAGGAGCGGAACCCCGATGTGATCGTCGCCGCCTGCCCCACCTGTACCGAGTCGCTCCGGCACTACGCGGAACTCCTCAAGGGAGATGCCGAGTGGGGTCCGAAGGCGGAGGCGATGGCGAAGAAGGTACGGGAATTCTGCAGCTTCGTCGCCGAGGAATATCGAACGCGCGGCCGTCTCACCAGGTCCGCAGGGGGGCCGAAAGTGACCTACCACGACTCCTGCCACATGAAGCGGGTCCTGATGATCGACCGGGAGCCGCGCCTGCTTCTGGAGGCAGCGGGCTGCGAGCTGGTCGAGATGGAGGACGCCGACACATGCTGCGGGATGTCGGGGATCTTCGGCGTGAAATACGCGGAGCTCTCCATGCCGATCCTGGAGAGGAAGATCGCGGCGATCAGGGCAACCGGCGCACAAATCGCCGCCTGCGCCTGCGCGGGCTGCATGGTCCAGATCCAAGGCGGCCTCGACAAGCATCTGCCAGGCGTTCGGATGAGGCACGTGGCGGACATCCTCGCGGAAAAGATCAAAGGATAGCCAAGCTGCCGGCTCGGTAGAGCGGATAATGTCTCCATTGCCGCATTGGGAAAGTGAATGCGGGGATGCCTACTCCTTCTCCCCGTGAATCGGGGCCTTGAGCGACCGGTAATAGCCGTCGATGGTGTAGATGGCGGCCAGGGGATTGTGACCCAGGAGACGGTCCTTCACCGCGAAGACCGTGCAGGGGGCGTCGGCGTATTTCAAAAACAGCGAGTCGTGGCCCACGCACAGCCCGATCATCACGTTGAACTCGGTCTTCTCCTCGTTGAACAGAAAGGCCTGGGCGATGGGGTTGCACATCGACTCGAAGCAGCCGAGCCTGATCTTCTGACTGTCCAGGACCCCCAAGGCCTCCTTGGGGACCCGGCCGACCTTGCAGAGTCCCGACACCACCGCAAAGCCGCTGGCGGCCAGAAGCCGCTCCACGACCCTGGCTTCCCTGCGCAGGCCCACGCAAAAGGCAAGGCCGATTTTTTTGTACTTCATCCGCCCGGCAAATTCGATGATTTCCGAAATCCTCGGTTTGAGGGGTCTTGTGCGGTCGTACCCGAGCTCCCGGTCGGCATACCCCTCGGCCTCCTGGATCGAAGCCTGCAGGGCGAATTCCAGGATGTCCGGTTTTTTCAGCTCTTCGAGGGCCCTCGCGATCACGGCTTCCCGATTGACCGTGGGGCAGAAGGGGGGCGCTTTCCCCTCTTCGCTCTGGCAGATCCGCCCCTGCGGTTCATAGGGGCAGCGGGCGCAGCCCGGCAGTTCCTGATCCATCATGATGCCTTATGTTACCGGATGATCCCCATCCCCGCCAGAACCGAGAGCATGACCGCCGCGGCGATGACCGACCCCACCTGGCCGCCTGCGTTGGCGCCCATCGCGTGCATGAGCAGGTAGCTCTTCTTGTTCCATTTGGCCCCTTCCTTCTGGACGACGCGCGCCGCCATCGGGAAGGCGGAGATCCCGGCCGCGCCGATCAGGGGGTTCACCTTTCCGCCGGTGACAACCCGCATCAGCTTGCCCATCAGGACGCCGCAGACCGTGTCCAGGCAGATGGCCACGAATCCCAGACCTAGGATGATCAGGGTCTGGGTTTTGACGAAGGCGCTGCCCACCATGGTTGCGCCGATGCAGAGCCCCAGGAAGAGGGTGACCACATTGGCGATCTCGTTTTCGGAGGCTTTCGTCAGACGACTGACCACGCCGGATTCGCGCATCAGGTTTCCCAGCATGATCGTTCCGAGGAGCGGAAGCCCCTTCGGGGCGATCAGACCGCCCAGGACCGTGATCACCAGAGGAAAGAGCATCTTTGTCGTCTTGGAGACCGGCTTGGCGACCGCCTTCATGACCGTTTCGCGCTCCTTCTTCGTGGTCAGGAGCCGCATGATCGGCGGCTGGATGATCGGCACCAGCGACATGTAGGAATAGGCGGCGACCGATACGGCGCCCAGCAGGTGCGGGGCGTACTTCGATGTGACGTAGATGGCCGTCGGCCCGTCGCACGCCCCGATGATCCCGATGGCGACCGCGTCCAGCTGGGGAAAACCCAGGGCGAGCGCCAGCAGCAGCGTGATGAAGATGCCGAACTGACCGGCGGCACCGAGCAGGAAGGTGGAGGGCCGGGCGAGGAGCGGGCCGAAATCGGTCATCGCCCCGATCCCCACGAAGATCAGGAGGGGGAAGAGCTCCGTCGCGATGCCGGCGTCGTAAATCACCCGGATGAACCCTTCCTGGCCCATCACGTCCGAAAGGGGGATATTGGCCAGGATACAGCCGAAGCCGATGGGGACCAGAAGCAGAGGCTCGCAGTCCTTCTTGATCCCCAGGTACAGCAGCAGGAAGCCTACGAGAAGCATGATGGCGTTGCGCCAGTCGACCACCAGCATCTCGAAGCCCACGGTGAGGCCGCTCAGGCCGTTGATGATTGCTTCCGCCATGGCTTACGCCTCCTTCTTTTCCGGCTTTTCAGGGAAGAGTTTCCCCAGAAAGGCCATCACGAGGCTCATCACCCACAGGGTCAGAAGCGTTCCTCCCATCCCGCAGATCAGCATCGTGATTCCGAATGTCAAGTTATCCATTGACGATACCTCCCTATCTGTGCCGCCGGTTTTTCCGCCGGCGATCCATAAAAAAACCGGTTGACGAACCGATATCCTCGGGCGAACTGCGACTCCTTAAACGCAACGCCGCCGCGGTGTCAAGGGGAAATTTGCCGCATGTACAGATTTTGATCCCTATGGGACCTGCGACGGCGTATGCCGGTCCCGATCTTCCCTGTAGCAGAGATCGGAAGGCTGCATAACCGCCCGCGCGTGGGGCGCCGTCCTGGCGGAAGCGCGGCGGACGGGATGAAAAGGCAAAAAAACCTATCCCGGCCTGTGTTCGAGATAATAGGCGTAGCCCGCGTCAAGGGCGCGAATGTTGAGGGCTTCGCTTTTCCTGGGGATGCTCTGAGCGACGACCCGCTTGAGGATGTCAACGCCCCCCGGGGTGATCAGGTCGATCACGGCGCCGAGCATGTAGATGTTGGCCACGATCCGGTTGTTGAGTTCCTCCTCGGCGACCCTGGTCGCCGGAACGGGGTAGGTTTTGGTAAAGGAAGGCGGGATCGATGCGATCAGGGTGCTGTCGTAGACGATCATCGTCTTTGCCGGGTCCCCTTCGGGCAGGTGCCTCTTGAGCGCCTCTTCGGACAGGAAGACCATCAGGTCCGGCCGGGAGCTCTTGGGGTAGTTGATCTCCCGGTCCGAAATCACCACGTCGGTGCGGCAGGCCCCTCCCCGCGAGGCGGGACCGTAGGACTGCGCCTGGGCCACCTGCAGGTCGGGAAAGTGCTCCATCATCCGGGCCATGATCACGCCCATGAGAATGATGCCCTGCCCTCCGAATCCTGTGAAGATGATCTCCTTCCTCATGGGGTCTCCTTTTCTTCCGGGCGGGCGACCACGGTCAGCACCATATCCGGGCATTGGGTCTGGCAGAGCCCGCAGAGGCGGCAGTTTTCGATCCGTGCCACCCGGGGCATGCGGTAGTCCAGAGCGCTTCTCTGCTGGCCGGGCTCAAATACATCGAACTTGCAGACGTACTGGCACAGCAGGCAACCCTTGCAGTACCTGGGATCGATCTCTATCCGTTCCGCGCCTTTCAACGATCGCCTCCTTGGGCTTGCGCCTCCTGTTTCACCTTCTCGTTCATTTTCCGGACTTCCTCCATGAATTCCGGCTTTTCGATCTGGAGGAGGTCTCCCAGGGGGATTTTCCCCTCCGCCTCGACCTCCCCCCATCGGGCGGGGTCCTTGACGGGTA
>JBFMBA010000038.1:0-3395 GCA_040755475.1 Thermodesulfobacteriota bacterium | reverse complement strand
GAGGTGGTCGTCAATCTCCGCAACCGGCTGATCGGCATGGGGTGCGAGTTCCGCTTCGGGGCGAAGCTGACGGGCGTGATCGTCCGGGGCGGGCATCTGGTCGGGATCGTCGTCAACGGTTCACAGGAGATCCGGACGGACCGTCTGATCCTGGCGATCGGCCAGTCGGCCGACGACACGTACGCCATGCTGGCGGCCGGCGGCGTCGCCATGACGCCGAAGCCCTTTGCCATGGGCCTGCGCGTCGAGCATCCCCAGGAGCTGATCAATCGGATCCAGTACGGGCGCTGGTCCGGCCATCGGGACCTTCCCCCGGCGGATTATTTCCTCACCGCCCGGCTGGTGCAGGAGGAGCGGTCCGTCCACTCCTTCTGCATGTGCCCCGGCGGGCTGGTGATCGGGTGCAGTGCGCGGGAGGAAGGGGTGATCACCAACGGGATGAGCTTCCTGTCCAGAAACAGTCCCTATGCCAACAGCGCCGTCGTGGTGAATGTGCGAACCGGGGACCTGGAAGGGGAGGGTCCGCTGGCCGGCCTGGAGTTCCGCAGGCGCTGGGAACAGAAGGCTTTTTTGAGCGGCGGCGGGAACTACTTCGCCCCGGTGCAGAGGCTGACCGACTTCCTGGCGGGCAGAACGGGTCCGCCCGTGGCAGCGTGCAGCTTCCTCCCCGGTTACCGGGACGCGGATCTGCGGGGCGTACTCCCTTCTTTTGTCGTCGAAGCCCTGAAGCGGGGGATTGCGGAATTCGACAGGAAGATGCCGGGTTTCGTCACGGGGGAGGCGACGCTGATCGGCGTGGAGACCCGAACCTCGTCGCCTGTCCGGATCTTGCGGGGGCAGGACGGCCAAAGCCTGTCCGTCGGGGGGCTCTACCCCTGCGGCGAAGGGGCGGGGTACGCGGGGGGGATCGTCAGTTCGGCGCTCGACGGCATCCGGGCAGCGGAGCGTCTGGTCGCCGCCTCGGGCTGATCGGACTCCTCAGGATTCGTGTGCCTTGCCTGCGGCCTTTTCCGAAGCCGTTCCATTTTCGCCGCTTTCGGGATTTCCCGCAATTTCTTCAGGGTTGATCCGGGCATCGAGGATGATATCGTCACCCCGCCGCAGGATCCGCCGGAAGGTGAGGCGAAGGGCATCGTCCATCCGGCGGATGTCGAGGTCGCCCACGGCATCGAGCCCCCGGCCGGCGATCTTTGGGGCGATCACCACGACGAGGCGGTCGGCGAGTTTTTCCCTCAGAAATGAGGTGATGACGGCAGCGCCGCCCTCGACGAGGAGGGAGGTGATCTCCCGCTTCCCGAGGGCGGACAGGAGCATATGCAGATCCACCCGGCCCGACCGGTCTGCCCCGATCTCGAGAAGCTCCACCCCCGCCTCCTCGAAAGGTTGCCGCCTTTCGGCGGCGGCCCTCCCCGCCGTGGCCACGACGGTGCGGGCGGATGATTGCCGCGCATAGATGCGTGATTCCGTGGGGGTGCGCAACCGGGAGTCGACGACGATCCGCAGCGGGTTTTTGCCCCGGACAAGGCGGCAGGTCAGCTCCGGGTCGTCCGCGATGACCGTGTCCGCCCCGACAAGGACCGCGTCATGGAGGCCCCGGAGCCGGTGGGCGAACCGCAGCGAGGGCGGCGAGCTGATCCAGCGCGAATGGCCGGTCGCCGTCGCGATCCGGCCGTCGAGGGTCTGGGCGAACTTGAGGGTGACGAAGGGGAGGCCGGACCGGATGTATTTGAAAAAGACCTCGTTCAGCCGGCGGCAGGGCTCGGCGAGCACCCCGACCGTCGTTCGGATCCCATGGGCCTGAAGGATCCGTATGCCCCCTCCGGCAACCCGGGGATTCGGATCGGTCGTCCCGATGACGACCCGTCCGGGGCGGCAGGCCAGAAGGGCGTCGACGCAGGGGGGGGTTCGACCGAAGTGGCTGCAGGGCTCCAGCGTGATGTAGAAGACCGCCCCTTCAACCGGCTCGGCGGCGTTCCGGATGGCGTTGATCTCGGCGTGGTTTTCCCCGCACCGGTGGTGGTATCCCCCGGCGATGATCCTGCCGTCCCGGACGATCAGGGCACCGACCATGGGATTCGGGCTGACGTCTCCTTCGCCGCGCCGGGCCAGCCGAAGGGCGCGGCGCATGTAGTACTCGTCGCTCCTGCCGTTTGTCGTGTCTGTCATGTCCTGTCTGTCCCGGGACTCATGGGGGGCTTTTCGGCCGCGGGTGGCTTTCGCTCCCTGCGGAGGGGCGCGAAGTAACGCACCTGCGCCGGCGGAATCGGAACTTCGCGTCGCGCCTCGCTCGCATCGGCAGCGCTCCGAATCGAGGTATCTTATATCGCATGCCCGGTGGGGAAGTAAACGGGATTTTCTGATCCGGTTTTCCTGTTGTGCTTGCGTCGCGAAATATGGTATGGAAGCGCACCGACGGCTCGTGTGAAAGGAGAAAATCCTATGAAGGGCGTTGTCTTAGCGGGAGGCCTGGGGAGCAGGATGTATCCCCTGACCAAGGTGACCAACAAGCATCTGCTTCCCATCTACAACATGCCGATGATCTACTACCCCCTCCGGACCCTGGTGAATGCCGGGATCGACGAGATCCTGGTCGTGACCGGCGGGAACAGCGCCGGCGACTTCCTGCGCCTGCTGGGCAACGGGAAGGATTTCGGTCTGCGCCATCTGAACTATACCTACCAGGAAGGGGAAGGGGGGATTGCCGCCGCCCTGAGCCTGGCCGAATTTTTCAGCGACAGCGACAAACTCGTCGTGATCCTGGGCGACAACATCATCGAGGGAAACATCTGTTCGGCGGTCGAGTCCTTCCGGAGCCAGAAGGAAGGGGCCCGCATCCTGCTGAAGGAAGTGAGCGATCCCCAGCGATTCGGCGTGCCCGTCTTCGACGGGAAAAAGATCGTCCGGATCGAGGAAAAGCCGCGGGAGCCCGCCTCGAACTACGCGGTCATCGGGATCTACATGTACGATCACCGGGTGTTCGATTTCATCAAGACCCTCAAGCCCTCGGAGCGCGGGGAGCTGGAGATCACGGACGTGAACAACTTCTACATCCGCGAGGGAAAGATGGCCTGGGACGTCCTCGACGGCTGGTGGACCGACGCGGGGACCTTCGAGTCCCTCCAGTACGCCGGCAACATGGTGGCCAAGACGGGGGCGAACAAGGTCTGAAGGTTTTGTGCAGGGGTCCGCGGCGGGTGAAGGCGTCCGGCGGTCACGCGGCAGGGTCGCCGGCAATGCCCTGGAACCGGAGAGGGCGGATGCCGGAACAGACCGATGGAAGGGAAGGACAATGATCGACGGGGTGATGATCAAAAAACTGAAGGTGATCGCCGACGAGCGGGGGCGGCTGATGGAGATCCTGCGCTGCGACGACGAGATGTTTTCCGGTTTCGGCC
>JBFMBA010000037.1:0-8605 GCA_040755475.1 Thermodesulfobacteriota bacterium | reverse complement strand
CTGCAGCTGAGGCCGGATTCGCAAAAACCGCACTCGGGGAGCTGCCCCTCGAAGCGATCCCACACCAGTTTCGTCCCCCTGTCCGCCGCCTTCGGCAGGAAGTGTTCTGCCGCATGATCGGCGGTCTTTTTCTGGATGAACTCCATCTTCGTTCTCCTTTCTGCTACCTATTTTCCACGATCCATTGCGAGTTTTTCTTGGAAATCATGTCCCGAAAGCGCGCATTGTAGATTTTTCGGGGTCCCTTGCCCCCACAGCGGAGCGCCTGCCGGGAAGACTGCCTGAGCGCCGAAGGCGCGAGTTTTTCCCGGCAGCGCAGCGAGGAGGTGCAGGGTCGAAAAATGTACAGCGCACGGAGGGAACATGATTCCAAAATATCTCTCCACTGATCAAAACTTCTTCTTCCGATAATCCTTCCTCTCCACAAGGGAAAGCGCCCCGGTGGGACAGACCTCCGCGCAGATGGGGTAACCCATGCTCCGGCAGCGGTCGCATTTGATCGCCACTTTCAGGGATGACGACGGGGTGATGATTCCGAAAGGACACACCATGACGCACATCCAGCAGGCGATGCAGGTCGGCTCATTGACGTATATCATCCCCGTTTCAGGATCGCGGCGCATGGTTCCGTTGGGGCAGGCATCCATGCAGGGGGCCTCTTCGCAATGCCGGCACTGAAGGGCGAACGGCTTGCCTTCCACGTAGACCCGCGGCACCGGCTGGGGCGTTTCATGGATCGCCGCGGCCAGCTCCTTGGATATGGAGGCGATTTCCGTCCCGCACCAGAGCTCGCACTGATGGCATCCCGTACATTTCTCTTTGTCCACCATTAATACTTTCACGTTTTCCTCCTCCTTTGAAACCTATGCCCTCTATCGACGACAGGCGAGACCATTACAGTCCGGTATCGATCAGCTCCTTGTATTCCGGCTCGCTGAACTGGTCGGCATTCCTCCTGAGGATGGGGAGCAGATCCATGAAACTCAGGCGCTCGCTCATCAGCAGTGGGATGGAATCGGCAATGTCCACCTGCTTGCGCAGCAGAATCGACATCAACCCGGCCTTCTGGGTCTGGCCGACCAGGATCGCCCCGATGATCTTCCCGTTTCGCAGGACCAGCTTCTTGTAGGCGTCCTTTGTCCTGACGCGGACCTCACGGAATTCGTCCTGATCGGACTGGATCACGCAGGATTCGGCTTGGGTCACGCCCATGGAAATGGCGGGGATCCCGATGAAGTTCCCGATGGAGTTGCGCCGGTAGGAGCCCGGGTACGGCGTTTTCCGGCCGGCCATGTTGAGACCGGCGAAATGCCCCTGCTCGAAGGCGCAGGGCCAGATGGCGTTGAGGAAATAGGCGCTGCGGGCAATGTCATGGGTCTCGGCCACATCGCCGGCGGCATAGATGTCCGTGGCGCTGGTCATCATCTGTTCGTCGACGCGAATCCCTTTCATGTCGCCGATCGTAAGGCCCGCCTGGACGGCAAGCTCGGCGGCCGGTCGGATCCCCACCGACAGGACGACCATGTCGCAGGGGATCTCCCGGTTGTCCGTCACGACGCCCTGGACGCTTCCGTCGCCCGTGAACCGTAGGGCTTTTTCTCCGGTGAACACCTCGACGCCGAGATCCTCGATCCGCTGCTGAACGATCGCGGCCGCCTCGGTGTCGAAGACGGTCGGCATGACCTGCCCGAGCTGCTCGAGCAGCGTGGTCTTGATTCCTCTGCGGGTCAGGCTGATGCAGGCCTCGACGCCGATGGAGCCGGCGCCGATGACCACGGCCCGGTTCCCCTTCGTGCGGTAGATCCTCTCCGCATCGGCCATGGTCTTGAGGGTGGAGATCCCCGCCATCTCCACACCCGGGATGGAAGGAACAATCGCATTGCCCCCGGTGGCGATCAGGAGCCTGTCGTAGGTGTACGACTGGTTGTCGACGGTATCGATCGTTTTCGCTTTTGGATCGATCCCGGTGACCTTCACCCCCATGTGCGCGGTCACCCTGTTCTCGTCAAAAAAATCCGCCGTCCGGAAATTGAGCAGCGGCTTGGAGAGCTCCTCGGCGATGTAGTAGGGCAGCAGGACTCTCGAAAAGAGGGGGGTGTCTTCCTCACTGAAGAGGTCTATCGGGGATTCGCGATCCAGTGACCGGATCGCCTCAACGGCGCTGATGGCTGCGGCGCTCCCTCCTATGATGATGTATCGCATGGTATTCTCCTTCCTTGACGGCTTCGTAAAAAGTCCGGATGCTGCGTTGCGTCTCACCCCTCGTCGCTGCGGCGTACGCCAAAGTACGCCTCACTCCTCGGGGTTCGCGCGCCTTGCCTGCGGCCTTTTTACGAAGCCGTCCTGATATTGGCTTTCAGTAAAGGCTGTGGAGCGAGTACAGGGGGAGCAGCTCCTTGAAGAGCGCGATTCCCCGGGGCACGTTGTAGTTGCCGCAGGAACAGCATTCCGCCATTTCGATGCAGCACTCCTCGATCGTCCTGCGCCCCCGCTTCACGTCCCGGACCATCTTGCGGACCAGATCCGAGGCGATCATCGCGTGCCCGCACATGGTGACCGTCTGGAGGATCTCGAAATCGGGCAGGCGGTCGGTTTTTCCCCAGGTGCCGAGGGAGTACTCGAGGGAGTGGATCCGGCCGAGCCCCGCCTCCGTCATGCACTGCTGGACCACATCGGCCACCCCGGAGATGGTGATCGAGATGCCGGGCCTGTCCTCCTTGAGTTCCTTGAGCAGGGAGACGATCTTCTCCCGGTTGTCGAAGGTGCACTCGACGATCGTCCCGTCTGTCACACGGCTCAGGATGTCGTCCATCGTCGTGTTGTAGATGTTTCCGGTCTTCATGTCGCCCAGGTTGACCGGGCCGTGTTTGTAGCAGATACTCAAAAATTTCTTTGTCTTGGGAGCCGACCCCTTCTTGTTGACGCCGGTGGACGGGCAGCCCAGAACGACAAAGTCGTTGCTCAGGCTCTCCCGGGTCCCTCTGCGGTGCAGGCTGTGTGTCATGACTCTCCTCCTTTACGGCTCATCGTCGTAGAATTTGTAGGCCGGTTCGCCCAAACCCATGTTGTTCTTGCTGTTGATGGAGTACCACACGCCCATTTTTTCGAGGACGGGGACGATGGGGATCTCGCCCTTGGGCGGAACCTTCGTGATCACCTCCACCGTGAAGACCGTATCGAGCGTCCCGGCCACCTCCCGGAGGACCTTCAGAACATCGGGAAGCTGCTCCAGTTTGCATTTCCCTTCGATGATCGCCGAGGTCGCCTTTTCGCCCAGTATATCCTCGCGAAGCTTTCCGGTGGTCTTGTCGGACATGAAATGGGTGACGGGATTTTCGGCCGCCATCTGATAGCCGAGATCGGCTTTCATCAGGGCCATGGCGACGGCCTCGACGTCCCGGAAATAGGCGCCCACGCCGGGTCGCCCCAACTCGACGCCGACCCCCACCTCGCCGGGAAGGAAGGTGCCCTTCACGTCGTTGGTCTTCATCTCTTCCGTTCCCCGGCCGGGCGTCTGCGACCCCAGGAACTCGATCATGGGGTTGCTCAGCACACCGCGCACTTCACGCGGCCAGGGTTCTTCCGGCTGGAACAGGGCGTTGACCGGGCAGATTTTGGCCCGGAGACACATCCCGCAGTCGGTGCAGGCGTCCTGATCGATTTCGATGTAGACACGGCCGGGGATCCTGTCGTGCCGTCCAAAGGTCTGGATTCTCCCCATCGGGCAATAGGGGAAACACCTCTTGCAAGCGATGCATTTGTCCTGGTCTGCCTTCATAGAACCTCCTCATCCTGATTGCCTCAATCATATGCTTGTGTTCGTGTCGTTTTCGTGTCGTCCAAGACGGTCAGCGAAGTCGTCAATCTCGCACGGCCTCGAGTGAATACGGCGGGACGCCTCCTCACCGGAGGCGGGACCCGCGCCCCGCTCCTCCGCTTCACGGTGGGTCTGGAGGGCATCTTCCTTGGACTGACGGATGTGAACCCGCATCACCCGTTCGCACAATTCCGGGTCCTTGAGATTCAGGGCCAGGACGATCTGCCGATGACCGTCGTCGGCCCGTTTTGCCGCACCGAGATATTGGAGGGTATCCTTTCGGTATCTCAGCACATACTTCCTCATGTTCACGATCAGGTTGTGGAACCGCCGCTTGTCCGCCACCATGTCGTGCAGGGTGTCGTGGAACTGGGTGTTCCACTGAAAGACCTCGTCGATTCTTTCCCGCCGGAGGGCATGGCCGGCCTTTTCCAGGATCCGTTCAAGGTGGGTGATCTGTGCATCGGTGATGCGCTCGCAGATCATCTTGAGGGTGTACCCTTCCAGCACCGCCCGGAGTTCGAAGAGGTCCTCGATTTCCTCCCGGGAATCGACGGGGATGCAAAAGCCCCGCGATCCCAGCGGTTCGATCAGTCCGTCCTGTTCGAGTTTATGAAGGGCCTCCCGGACGGGGGTGCGGCTGACCCCGAGCGCTTCGGCGAGATGCTCCTCGGTCAGGCGTTCGCCCTGAACGAACCGGCCGGACAGGATGTCGGACTTAAGGGTGTCGTAGGTCTTCTCCCGGACGGAGAGAGCCGCTTTGCGTGGTTTGTCGGCGGGGCCCTTGCTCATGATTGTATCCAATGTATCAATGGTATTCACATGACGAGCACTCCCTACGATATTTGTGAACCCCTGTCAAGGACAATTATATCCTATCATAATAGGTGATTACTGATCCGTTCGGCATTCGATGGCTGTCTGCGTCCGCCTGATCAGGGCGAGGGAAACATCCTATTTTTCTCCTTTTTGGATACATTCTTGCCCTTGAATCCCTGGGCGACCTGTGTTAGTGAAACACCCATCGGTTTGTCGCCCGTGACCGGCAGCCCCTTCGTTGATCGCCCGGGGGCGGGTGTGCGGCTCGAGAAGGCATGCGCAGCGCAGGCACGGGCGAAGCGATCCTTGCCTCCGGATGGTTGAGGCGCCCTGCCTCCCGGGCGGGGCTATTTACTTGTGGACAGAGGTGGTGAAAGGTCTTATGGGTTTTAAAATTGCGGTGGATCGGGAAAAATGCAACGGCTGCGAGGAGTGCCTGGAGGCGTGCACCGTGGGCGTGCTCCGGATGCAGGGCGGCAAGGCGTCGCCCGCTGCGGGGCTGGAATGTCAGGGCTGTGAAAGCTGCGTGGCCGTCTGCGAGGAGTCTGCCCTCGCCGTGACCGATACGCGGGTCGCGCTGTCGAGCACCTGCCTGAGCCTGCTGAGCGCGCTGGATGATCTGGACGAACCGGAGGGCGGCGCCGTCCGCCCGCAGGGCGGGGCTTCCCGTTAGGGAAGGAAACCGATCTGCACGATGCTGCCGCCCCGCCGTTGGGGTGGGGGAAAGGCTTATCATCACCGGTATAGAACGTAAAGAAGGAGGGCAATGATGCGTTCCGACACCATGAAAAAAGGTCTGGAGAGGGCCCCGCACCGCTCGCTGTTCAAGGCGTTGGGGCTGACGGATCGCGAAATCGAGCGTCCGATGATCGGCATCGCCAATTCCGCGAATGAAATCATACCCGGACATCTCCATCTGCACCAGATCTCCGAGGCCGTCAAGGCCGGGATCCGGATGGCCGGCGGGACGCCCGTCGAGTTTTTCACGATCGGGGTCTGCGACGGGATCGTCATGGGGCATGAAGGGATGAAGTACTCCCTCAGTTCCCGTGAGCTGATCGCCGACTCGGTCGAGTCGATGGTGATGGCCCATCCCTTCGACGGCCTGGTCCTCATCCCCAACTGCGACAAGATCGTCCCCGGCATGCTGATGGCCCTGGCGCGCCTCGACATCCCCAGCATCGTGGTGAGCGGCGGCCCGATGCTGGCCGGTACGTTCCAGGGACAAACGATCGACCTGATCACCGTGTTCGAATATGTGGGCAAGGCGAAGATCGGGGAGATGACCATGGATGAGCTCCGCGAGGCGGAGGGGTGCGCCTGCCCGGGTGTGGGCTCCTGCGCCGGCATGTTCACCGCCAATTCGATGAATTGCCTGACCGAGGTGCTCGGGCTGGCGCTTCCCTACAACGGCACCACCCCCGCCGTCTGGGCCGACCGGATCCGCCTGGCGAAGGAGACGGGGATGCAGATCATGGAGCTGGTGGAGCGCGGGTTGCGCCCCTCGTCGATCCTTACCGCCGAGGCCTTCGCGAACGCCCTGACCGTGGACCTGGCCTTCGGCGGCTCGACGAACACCTCGCTCCACCTGCCGGCCATCGCCAAGGAGGCGGGCGTGCCGCTGCCTCTGGAGAACTTCAACGCCTTCAGCGACAAAACCCCGCACCTGTGCTTCATGTCCCCCGGCGGCCCCCACCACCTGAGCGACCTCCACCAGGCCGGCGGCATTCCCGCCCTCATGCGGGAGCTCTCTCGGGGCGGGCTGATCATCCCGGGGGCGCAAACGGTCACGGGCAAGACGGTCGGCGAGAACCTGGAGGGGAAGCGGGTCCTTGACCCCGAGGTGATTCGCCCGCTGGAGCGGCCCTACCACGAGACGGGCGGCCTGGCCGTCCTGTTCGGCAACCTGGCCCCCGAAGGGGCCGTCGTCAAGCGCTCTGCCGTGGACGATGCGATGCTCCGGCATACGGGGCCGGCCCGCGTCTTCGACTCGGAAGAGCCGGCCATGAAGGCCATTCTAGACGGAAAGATCAACAGCGGCGACGTCGTCGTCATCCGCTACGAAGGCCCCAAGGGCGGACCGGGCATGCGGGAGATGCTCTCGCCGACCTCGGCCATCGTGGGTATCGGCAGGGACCGGGACGTTGCCCTGCTCACCGATGGGCGCTTCTCGGGCGGCAGCCGGGGTGCGGCGATCGGCCATATATCCCCGGAGGCGGCCGAAGGGGGTCCCATTGCCGCCGTCAGGGAGGGCGACCGGATCGAGATCGACATCCCGGCAAAGAAGCTCAATCTGCTGGTCCCCGACGAGGAGATCAAGGCCCGCCTTGCCCTCTGGAAACCCGTCCAAAGGGAGCTCAAAGGTTATCTGAAGCGCTACGCCCAGCTCGTGCGCTCCGCCCATACGGGCGCCACGTTCGAGTAGCGGCTATCGTGTCATTGCGCCCCGGCCATAAGGCTGCAGGCACGGCACCACAGTCAAGGCCTCCTGTCCAGTGCACAGGAGGCTTCAGTGAATGGTTCTCATTTCTCCATTAGAATTTGGCGAACTGTGACGGCTTCGTAAAGAGCCCGGATGCTGTGTGGCGCTTCATCCCTCGTCGCTGCGGGGTACGCCAAAGTACGCCTCACTCCTTGGGATTCGCGCGTCTTGCCGCGGGTTTTTTACAAAGCCGTCTCATATTCAAAACTTTTGCGACTTTTTTACGCGGTCATCCATTTCAGCTGCCGTGAACTTCCAGAATGGTTCTTTTTTAAAAAGATTTTCATCCGGCCCACATTTCAGTTGAAAAGCCGGTCTGTTGTCTGTCTCTCAACCCACCTGCTCTTCATGCCGCAATATAGAATTATATTATATATTAAACAGCTATCTATTTAATATTGACAAGATGTCATAGATGCTGTTTATCGCCAACATGGATGCATTCTTACGCCCATCATCTTTGTTTTATTATTGAACCATGCCAGCACGGGAGGGTAATCATGCCGGCCATTACTGGTCAAACGGATGAACAGCCGGCGGGAATGCGGTCATCATGAGACGATTTCTGTGTCCGCAGAGCACTTCAGGCATGCGGCCAAAAAGCTCAGAAACATCAATGATCACCATATACATCATTCTTTTGTCGATGGTTTCCCCTGTATGGGCGTCATCGGATTCGCCGCCGAGTCAGCTTGCGGAATCATTTGCGATCCAGGGGTCTCCCGAGACGAGGAGCGTGAAACTCGACGGCAACCTGGATGAAACCCGATTCCTCTGGCCGAACATGCCTGCAAAGAAGCGATTGCATTCCCGGATCCGGATCATCAACGACGGGGATCATGTGGTCGTCAACCCCCGCGTGCGGATCAACGGAACCAGAACCCCTCTTTCTTCCGACGAGTTGATCGAAGAGATCACCAAAAACAGCCCGGATCCGCTGGATAAAGTCCTCAGGACATACCATGCCATGCGCTGTTACAGCGTTCATGCGGATCCTCACATTGAAACCGGGGACCCGCTTTCCTATTTCCTGTACCACAGCTATGGGATATGCAATCAGCAGGGCGCGGTCCTGGCCGGTCTGTGGGAGTTGTACGGTTATCGATGGCGGGAGTCGGGGCCGCACAACCACTGGTCGGCGGAAGTGGAGATCGGCGGCAAAACCGTACATTTAGACACGGACATGCATGCCTATTATCTGATGTACGACAACCACACCATCGCTTCGGCCCAGGATATTCACGATGACCCCATGCTCGTCATTCGAGCGTCGCATGATCGTGTCTTTGATCGATTCCCCCGGATGGCTGACGATGCTGAGGTCAACATGTATTTCAGCTCCGAAAGAACCGCCGCCCTTTATAACGGAACCCGCCGATCCATTCCGCCCCTGAAATTCGGCAAACCAGAGAAGGAATCGGTTCGCTTTGTGTTAAGACCGGGAGAATCTTACGGCTGGCATACGGGAGAACCCAAAAATGTTCCTC
>JBFMBA010000036.1:0-13932 GCA_040755475.1 Thermodesulfobacteriota bacterium | reverse complement strand
GTACGATCAGTCTGCGATCCATCGCGATCCCTCATATGACATTTTCATGATGGCAGGCGCCCGTCGATTTACGACTGCGAGGGCAGGAAATATTTCACAATCGTTGGTGCTTGTCAATGAAAATGCGTCGCGATTCCGGATTTTTCAGATTGCGGCCGACGGGCAACTTGTGTATGATCAGCCGAAACGACATTTCAGGAAAGGGGGGAAGGTATGGTCAATAAGGCAATCCTCGTGGGCAGGCTGGGAAGAGATCCGGAGGTGAGGTATACGCCCGACGGCATGATGGTTACCACCTTCACCATGGCGACGGATGAACAACGAAAGGACAAGAACGGCGAGAGGGTCAGAACGACCGAGTGGCACCGGATTGTGACCTTCGGGAAGCTGGCGGAAATATGCGGCAAGTACCTGAGCAAGGGGAAACTCGTGTTCGTGGAGGGGCGGCTCCGGACACAGTCCTGGGAGGACAAGGAGGGCAACAAGCGATCCACCACCGAGATCATCGCCTCGGACATGCGGATGCTTGATTCCAAAGGCCAGAAGGGGACCGATGCCTCGCTGGAGGACACCCCGCAGCCCCATTCCGGCGCCGATGGCCCGCTGCCCGAGGATGACGTACCCTTTTAGCGGTCAGGGCTTTTTCTCGTCCGTCGTCTTCTCGGGCGGGGGGGTGACGTCGATTTCGTTCGGCTCCCGGGTGGCCTTCTTGAAGTTCTTGATGCCGCGGCCGAGCGCGCTGCCGATTTCGGGGAGCTTCCCGGCACCGAAGATAATCAGGATAATCACCAGGATGACCAGTAATTCCGGCATACCTATTCCGAACATGGTCTTATAACCTCATTTCTTGTTTTTCCACGGTTGCATTGTAGACCATCGACCGGTGGTTGTCAAACGGTAACTTCGCCTCGAAAAAAGGCTCTTCCCTGTTTTCGTGCACGGTTTCCAAGGCCTGAGCGCGTCCTCAGGGTGTCGCAGTCGTCCCTTGCCCCTCGGGCAGGCGCACATGAACGACCTGCCCTCTCTTTCCCAGGCTACCCATGGGCTTTCCCTGGAAAATCACGTCGATTCCCCCGGCATTGCCGATATCGAGCTGAAAAAAGTCGGAGGCCCACCGTTCGATCCGCTCGCCCGGTTTGAGCAGCACATCGGATGGAGGAGAATGGTCGGGCGTGATTCTCGCCCATGTCAGTTCCCTGGCCTCGATGATCAGATGGAGCGGTTTTCCGGCCGGGTGCTGGGAGAAAGGCGGTGTGGCAGCCGTCTGCCGGAGGGGTGACTGGGGCTTGGCCTCGGCGGTGGCCTGGTTGGCCGGCGCGGGTTGCGGCCAGGGGGGTGTCTGCGCGCCGGGCGGCCCCTCGGGAGGCGACGGAGGGGCTGTCTGCGCCTCGGGTGACGATATGTCGGACCGATCCGGTAATGCAGGGCTGTCGTCCCGGTTGTCCAGGTAGAGGCTGTAGGCGGCGACGGCGACAACGGCGATGGCCAGACAGGCAAGGAGAAGGAGGTAAGGCCGGCCGATTTTCGCCCGCGGTTTTGTCGCTTCCGGCTCGGCGGGCGGCGGCATGACGGCTTTCAGATGCCTTTCATAACGGTTCAGGATCGGTTTTTCATCGATGCCGGTGGCTTGTGCGTATTTCCGGATGAAATTTCTCGTGTAGACCAGGGGAGGGAGCCGTTCGAAATCACCGCTCTCCAGGGCGGTCAGGTTGACCTGGCTGACCCGTGTGGCGTGAAAGATGTCGCTAAGGGACAACCCCCGCGCTTCCCGTTCGGCCTTCAGGTCCAGCAGGGGCTCCTGCGGGTGCTCGGGCGGCTTCGACGTTTCCGGAGCCTCATGATTCACTTTCCTATCTCCAATCCTCGGGTAAGTACCAGATCCTATTAGCACCTCTCCGATCACCGTGCAACAGAAAGATACGGCCGCCCGGCGCGGCGGCCCGGGAGCGGCAAGATCGCACTGGTTTTTTGGGAGCGTTTGTGCTGATATGCGGTGCGACGCCTGGCCGGCGCCGCCGGCCGTCCAATGGTTCGGCCGGATGTCTCACATGACAGGAGGTTCAACAAATGGCGGTGAGTCGATGATACCCATGGACGATTACCGGCAATTCCTGGCAGCGGTCGCCGTGGAGGTGGGGACGCTTCTGAAAGAGAAACTGTCCGACCGCCATACGGTGCAGTACAAGGGGGAAATCAACCTGGTCACGGAGGCGGACCGCCTGTCCGAAGCACTGATCCTGGAACGGATTCGCAGATCCTTTCCCGGACAGGATATCCTGGCCGAGGAATCACCCGAAACGGCAAACGGTTCGGGGTTCCGGTGGATTATCGATCCCCTTGACGGAACGACGAACTATGCCCATGGATATCCCGTCTTCTGCGTGTCGATCGCCCTGGAGGTGGCGGGGGTGATCCGGCTCGGCGCAGTCTACAACCCGATGCTCGGGGAGCTTTTCACCGCGGAGAGGGGGGCGGGGGCCTTTTTGAACGGCAGTCCGATCACCGTCTCCCGGACGGCGGATCTCAACAGGGCGCTTCTGGCGACCGGCTTCCCTTACGACATTCGCGAGGACCCCAACAACAACATCAATTATTTCATGGCGATGGCTGTCAGCGCCCAGGCGGTCCGCCGGGCCGGTTCGGCGGCGCTCGATCTGGCCTATGTGGCGGCAGGTCGCTTCGACGGTTTTTGGGAGCTGAAGCTTATGCCCTGGGACACGGCAGCGGGATGGCTCCTGGTGACCGAGGCGGGCGGCAGCGTGACCGACCTGACGGGCGGCCCTTACGGGCTTCATTCCCCCCATATGCTGGCCGGAAACGGCCTGATCAACGACGCGATGATCCGCATCCTTTCCCGGACCGATCCACTCTACAGGCGATAATTTCCATTACGAAGGCCGCATGGGGCGGTACGCGGACGCGACCATCGGGATTCGTGCGTCCGCTGCGCCCTGTTTTCGGGGTGCCTTGACAATGGATTTCGGGTGACTATATTAAGGTCGAATCGGCAATGAGATGAAGGATAACGGTATGTTGGGTGCTGATCCAGAACCGCATTGGCTGTGTCGTTTCATCCTTCCGATTCGAAGATCGATCAATAAAACTCTTTTCTTGGGAGGTGAATGATATGTTCGGACCCGTATTGTGGAGATTTGGCGGAGCGAGGGATCCGCTGCGGGAGATACAGCGCCTGCAGCGGGAGATGAATCAGATCTTTTCCGGTCTGGATCAGCCCTTGAGCCAGGAGGTTCCGCCGGTGAACGCCTGGGTGGGGGAAGGGGATGTTATCGTTACGGCTGAGCTGCCCGGCATGGACACGGGCAACACGGACATCTCGGTGGTCGGGGACACGCTCACCATCAGCGGTTCCCGGAAGGCGGAGGCTTTGAAGGAAGGAGAGAGCTACCACCGTCAGGAGCGAAGCCACGGGCAGTTCAAGCGTACCCTGCAGCTTCCTTTCCGCGTCGAAGCGGACAAGGTGGAGGCAACATACGAGAAGGGGATACTCCGTTTAACCCTGCCCCGTGCCGAAGCCGACAAACCGAGGAAGATCTCGGTCCGGTCTGAGTAGAAGGAGGTGACATGATGGAAGACAACGTGACATATAGAAGAGACCCGGCCCGTAGTCCGGTGGAAACCGAGCGAACCAGAAACCGGAGGGTCTACGTGCCGAAGGCGGATATTATTGAAACCGGTAATTCCATGGTGCTCTATGCCGATATGCCCGGCGCGGATGAGAAATCGGTTGATGTGACCATCGAAAAGAACATCCTGACGATCAGCGCGATGGTAACCCCCCGGGAGGCGGAAGGGCGCAGCATGTTTTATGCCGAGTACGACATCGGCGACTATGAGCGGGCCTTCACCATATCGGACGAGGTGGATCGTGACCGGATCGATGCGGTGGTCAAGAACGGTGTCCTCAAACTCACGCTGCACAAGATGCCGCAGGCCGAGGCGAGGAAGATAACGGTCCGAACCGAGTAGTTCGGACCTCTTGCGCCCCCGGAAGGTTCCCTTCCGGGGGCTTTTTTTTTCAACCGGCGGTCAGGCCCACCAGCACCTTTCGTGTCCGCGGCCCGTCGAATTCGCAAAAAAATAGCGCTTGCCACGTGCCGAGCACGAGCCCGGCGTCTTTGATCAGTACGGTCTGCGAAGCGCCCAGCAGCGAGGCTTTGACATGGGCGGCGGTGTTCCCTTCGGCGTGGCGGTAAGCGCCCGATAGGGGGACGATCCGATCCAGGACCGTGAGCATGTCCCGCGGTACATCGGAGTCGGCGTTTTCGTTGATCGTGATGGCCGCCGTGGTGTGGGGGGTGAAAACATGGCAGACTCCGTCCCGGATGCCGGCCCGGCGGACCGCCTCGGCAACGCGGGCCGTGATGTCGATCATCTCGCAGCGGGCGTTGGTGTCGATGACAAGTGTGTTCATTCCTGTCCCCTTTACTCCAGGTCGGAGCGACCCGGGAACAAGCCCTGAAGGGCGCGCCCATCGGTCGCTCCCGCCGCGAAGAAAGCCCGCGGCCAAGCGCGCGGAGCCCCGGGAAGTGGGTGCTCAGCCCCCGATGGTGCGGCGACGACGGGCGGGACCTCAACAGGGCAGCCGCGCCTTTTGTGCGGCTGCCACGTCTTCGGGGGATGTCAATGCCGCGTGAAGCCTGCTGCCGATGGTCAGACCGCGGTCGATGAAATCCGGCCCGTATATCCTTCCCGTGGGGGTCCGGAAACTGTTCCGGATCCTGCGGATCCCCTCGAGGCCGTGCAGAAAACGGCCGAGGAGCGCCTTGAGGGGGACCTCCCGGGAAAGCACCATTTCCCAGAGGGTTTCGGTAAAATTGTCCGGTCCCCAGCGGAACTTGTCCGCGTCGTACAGGACATCGGAGAGACGCTGAGACGCGGGAGGCTGCGGCCTGCCAGTGCCGGCCTTCGGGGACGGTCGGAAGGCCTCATGGTTGCCTATGGCCTCTGCGATGGCCGCCCTTTCCGCGGGATCGAGTGAAAAGGGTTGAAGGAGGGATCGCACCTCCTGGGCGCCCCGGCGCGCATGATCCCTCTGCCCCCGGCATATGTCGTGAAAGATCCCCGCTAGGTGGGCAAGCAGCACGAGGCGTCGGACGCGGGCGTCGGGTTCCGTCACCCCCTCTTCAATGAGCATCAGGGCGCCGCCGTCGACGGCCACCTTCTCCACATGGACCGCTCCGTGGCCGGGAGAGGCGCCCCGGCGGGCAATGACACGAAGCCCCGCCTCGGTCAACGGCTCGCCTGCAAAGAGGGTTCGGGAAAGGGCGATATCCCGCTCCCTCTCCAGGTAGAAGCGGGGCGTTCCCACTTCGGCGGCGATTTCCCGGGCCAGGTCGATGGCCCGGCGGTATTCGCGTTCAGGCAATCGTCATTCCTCCAAAGGGATATCCGCCGCCATGGCTCGGCAATCCCGCAGAGACGCTTCGCCGTCGCCTGTTTTACCCGCATGTTCACTTCCCGGGCAATCCTGAACCGCTGCGCCCGGGGTGCGCCGGTGGCGTGCATGGATCGGTCAGGCGGCAGCCGGTCAACGACCCCAGCAGCCGGCCCATCTTGTGCTTTGCGACGGGATCTGCTGTGCTCTGGCGGCTGCGGGTGAAGCGGTTGGTCCGCCGGCCCGTGAGGAGAGAGACCCCCGTCATCCGCATGGTTCGTCTTCCCTGTGGAGCCTGCCGGACGCCGAGGGTTCGCGGCGCATCAGATCTTTCCCCGCTCCCGGGCGATTCGCAGATAGGTTTCCATGCCGGTTTCCGGCGGTACATACTGCCGGTCTTCGGACTTCTTCATGAGACGCATGGCACTGGTGGGACAGGTGGAGATGCACAGGCCGCAGCCGATACAGCGGGCTAGGTCGATCACGGCCTTGTCGTCGATGATCTCGATGGCCTCCATCTGGCAGCGGTCCAGGCAGGCTTCGCACCCCGAGCACTGGTCGCCGTCCACTTCCGCATAGTAATTGCTTTTCACGGCCGCCGCGGGGCTATCCTGTTTTTTCAGGGAGCCGAGTATGCCGCAGCAATCGCCGCAGCAGCTGCACATGCCCCCGGTATACTGGGCGTTGAAAGGCTGCATGACCAGGGCGGCGGCTTCGTTTTTCCGGGCGATCGCCTTTGCCTCTTCTTTCGTCACATACCGCCCCATGCCGTTATCGACATAGAAACGGGCGTGCGAGCCGAAGAGAAAACAGGCCTCCATCGGTTTGTCGCAGCCCCGGCCCACTTTTTTCGCCACCGTGCGGCAGATGCAGGGTGCGACCGCGATGGCTTTCTGACTGTCGAGGATTTTCATGACATCTTCATAGGGGGCGATGGGCCATTCGGTCACCAGCTCCGTGTTGATCGGGATGGTCCTCATGACCGGGGTGCTCCAGGCCGCGAAACTCTTGCCGAGGGCGTCATGGTAGTACTCGTTCACATCTCTGGCCAGCGACTCGTCAACGGTGTTGAGCTGGAACTCATAGATACCGACGACGAAAGGGACCGCGGCATATCGTGCGGCATCGTCTTTGACCTGGCGAAAAAGCAGCCCCCGTCCGGCCATCGCCTCGAGGTGTGCGGCGGTGTCCCTGAGCGGGAGATTCAGCCGTGCCGCCACGCTTTCCGGCGATTCCAGCATCGGCGAGAGCAGCAGAAACAGCTCCGCATCCGCTTCGGAGAACAGCTTTTTGAGGATTTTGATCTCTATGCCGCTTTCCGTGGCGGGAAAGCCGGTACCCATGTCGTCGAGCTTTTCTCTGAGTTTTTCATAGACTTCGCTCATCGCTGCGGTCTCCTCACAGCCAGACATATGATCCATCCTGGTCCCTTTTGACCCTGCCCTGCCTTTCGGCGTCCCGGATGATCTCTTCGACCTGTTTCTCGGACAGCCCGAACTTCGCCTTGAGCGAAGCGACGGAAATCTCCTTCGGGTGGTGTCTGAGAACATTGGTCGCCTGATTTCCGCTGACCGATGTGTCCTCGCTCCTGATCAGTTTGCCCAGCGCGTTGAAATATTTACGAACCGGTGGCCTCGGGACTTTCGGTGCCGGCGGCGTGTCCTTGATTGCCGGTGCAACGGCCGGCACCGTCTCCGGAGCCGCTGCCTGCCCTGTGCCGGCAGCCTGCTTTTCACCGAAGCTTTCGGCCAGCTTTGCCTGAATGTGATGGAAGTTGCTTTCTACAAAGGCCTCCGAACCCTGGATCTCGACCTCCCCCGTTATTGAATCGACTGTAAAATGGGACATCTTTTCTTCTCTCCTGACTGCTTTCCTGTTGATCTGTTTTGTCTATGCGTCCGCTTTGCACCCGTGAAATGCGGGATCCCTTTCTGTCAAAAAGAAAGAGGCCCACTCACAAGCGCCGTCCTTTATCCGATGTTGTCACACTATGGGATTGGAAAGTGTACATGATCGTGATATATGAATCCATCATATGCAGTCGCAGGTGAAAAGTCAATGCGAAAGATGGAGGCGGACAAAAAGCGGTTCGCTGACTGGCCGGATAAGCCATGCCCCGCGGCCTCGGACAGTCGCATGGAAGGGACCTGCTTCGCCATGAACAGGCAAAGGTGCCGCAGGATGCTGGCTTTCCTGATGGTACTGAGCCTGCTTATCTTGTCGCCGGTGGCAGAGCCGGAGGCGGCGGCTGAAACCAGGATCACGATAACCGTGGCCGCGGGCGGCGTAGCCTGCGGCCTATTCCTCTTTGTACAGTATGCCTTCCGGGTATCCATGACCGCCGAGGCAACCGAAAGGGAGACGACTGCCGTGCTCGACCTGGGCCCCGAAGGCTTCCGGATGCGTTTCCCCAGGGTGCGCATCCTGGCGGCCCGGCACGCGGGCGTCGCTGCTCCGTCGCCGGTGTCCGAAACGGTTGAGGTGGATCTGCTGAAGTGGCGTTTCTAGCGGCCGAAGGCGACGTCCTGGGGCCGGCCATGGAATTCTTTCCGGGCTGTCGGCCTGAACCCGGCTCAACCCCCTTTTCTCAAGAAGCATTTTCCGAATTCAACGGCAATCGGGCAAGCAGCCCCTCCGATTACAACGCACCGCCGCTTTGTTTTACCGGCAGGGGTCCGAAAGCCGGCGGAGGCACCCTGCGCTGAGATGCCTTTTCGTAGGCCGATGCGATCCGGATCAGGACGTCTTCCCTGCCGGGCTCGGCCCGAAACACGAGCGAAAAGGGCAGCCCCGGCGCCGGTATGGCGGTGGGCCTATCGGAAGCCGCGGCGACGTATGTCTTTCTGTCCGGGCTCAGCGCGAAACGGGGATCGTAGGCCGTCGTCACGTAACCGGCCGGGATCAGAACCTCCGTCAGCCCCGCGTTGGGGCCGTACTGCGACTCGTTGCACAGGCGGCCGATGATGCCCGGTTCATTGGGGCCGCCGATCTTTGCCGGCGGCAGCGGCGTATGGAGTCGTACCAGGGCGTCCAGGCGGTTTTCCAGGATCACCAGCATATCGACCCGCCGTAGCAGCTCGCGCAGCATGATGCGCTCGTCGACGCCCTGCCGCTTGCCCAGGGGATTGCGCGGGTCGGTGACCTCTTCCCAGTTTTTGAAGGCGGCCCGCTGGTCGTCACCCCAGAACTTGGAACGGGCATTGAGGGTCGGCCAATCCACAAGGGTTTCCGTGAAGCCCTGGGACCGCCAGTCCTCGGCACGGTTCGCCAGGTACTGCCGGATGTGGTAGCGAAAGGTCATCGCGAGCTCCTGCTGCTGGATCGTGGAGATGTCGAGGTTGGCGGGCGGCGCGATCCGCCCCGCCTCGAGCTCGACGAGGTAGTCGATCGGCTGCAGGGTGCCCGTGCCGAATACCTTGCCGGGCTCGAACTCGGTCGGCACGATCGCCGCGGCGAACTCCCTGAAGAGGGGCTGCCCGTTCCCATCGAGGCGAAAGAGCAAATCCGGCATGAAGACGGGGACAAGCCGGGCGAGGGCCCGCCTGAAATCGGTTTTCATGGGCTCGACGTCGGGATCGGGCGTCCAGAGCGGATCGGCGGACTCCACGAGCGTGGCGCCGAGCCGCTCGCCGAGAACCGTCTTGATCTCCTGGGCGGCCGCCGTCGTGATCGGCTCGGCGGCCTTCACGCCCGCGCTGAGCATGGATTCGCGGACGATGCCGATGCGCATCCCCATGAGCGCCCCCGGTTCGTCCGTCGCCTTCGCGTGTTCCGCGTAGGAGGAGGCCAGCACCGACGAGCGGGGCACGGTGGTGAAGGGATCGCGGGGATCGTAATAGCCTTCGATGGGATCCTTCAGGGCGTCGAGGACCTTGGCGCAGTCGGCGAGGGTCCGGGCGAGAATGCCTGTGCGGTCGCAATAGATGTCCGCACCGATGGCGCCGCCGTCGAAGCCCAGCATGGCCTTGTGGGGCAGGATCAGGGCCACGGCGTTGTGGTTCGCCGGACCGCGGCAGGACGCCCGCGTCTCCTCGCCGAGGCTGCACATCACCATGTTCGTGCTCACCGACAGGCCCGATCCCGAACTTGAACCCAGGGAGGCCGCCCGCGTCGTGTCGTAGGGGTTGGATGGATTGCCGGCCCAGGTGCTGCGCTGGTAGCCTAGCACCGAGGGCAGCACTTTTTCCGGTCGGTTGCGGCCTCCGGGGTCGCCCGCCCGGCCGTTGTATTCGGTGTTGACGGCTTTGGCAAAGATGATCGCTCCCTTCCTGCGGAGCTGCTCCACCAGGACGTGATCGCGCGCGGGGAAATCGATGTCGTAGCGGGCGTCCCCCCCGCCCGTGGTCCGCATGTCCTTTGTGTCGAAGGGATCCTTGAAGGAGAAGACGACGCCGTACATGGGCAGCTTCTCGAGATCGGGGTTGCATCCGTAGGTCGCATCGAGCGCCGCCGCCTGTTCGAGGGCGTCGGGATACCTGCGGAAAACCTCGCAGACCGCCGGTGCCCCCTCGGGAAGGGGGCCGTCGGAAGGATGCCGGTCATAGTCGCCCCTGCAGGTGACGGAACGCTCGCCGCGTATGTTGAGGGTGGCCAGGGCGTTGACCTGACCCGCCTCGGGCATGCCTACGATCATCCCGAACTGCTGCTTCACGTCGGGATCGGAGGCGGTTGCCTCCATGCGGCCGAATTCAAGGGGCGGCCCCTGGTACCGATCGAGATCGGGCAGGATCTCGGATGCCTTGACGGTCTGCGTCGGGAAGCGCAGGGGCGCCATGGCCCGCACGGTCCCGGCCGCCTCGGGAACCGGCGCGCCATCCTGGGTCACAAGGGCGCTGGCGACGCCGTTGTAAGCGCGCACGCGCTCAATGTACTGCTGGACAATGTCGACACAGGTGGTCCGTCCCTCCCGAATCGCCCGGTGCATTTCGTCAATCGTCGCCTCTTCGACACGGAAGGGCCTGTTTTGTGCATCAAAGGGATCTGGCATTGCGTTCCTCTTTTTTTGTTTTCGCTCTCAGAATTGTTTTTTTCTCTTGCACGGTTCGCCGAATCAGTCAATCTTTAACTAGCCCAACAAAAACAGGGGGCTACGGCATTTCCCCGTAACCCCCTGTTTTCATTTGGCGCGCCCAGGAGGATTCGAACCTCCGACATTCAGATTCGTAGTCTGACGCTCTATCCAGCTGAGCCATGGGCGCTCAATATGTGCAAGCGGTGGCGGAGAGAGCGGGATTCGAACCCGCGGTACACCTTTGAAGGGCGTACAATCGCTTAGCAGGCGATCGCTTTCGGCCACTCAGCCATCTCTCCGCGGTCTTTTCTGTGCCTCTTCGGCCCGGACCGGCGGGCCTAATTTTTTATGGCGGAGGGAGCAGGATTCGAACCCGCGAACCTTTCGGTCAACGGTTTTCAAGACCGCCGCCATAGACCACTCGGCCATCCCTCCGCGCTTCTGTTATGTTAACCCGCGGCGGGAATCCTGTCAATCCCTCCCATGTATGGCCGGAGGGCCTCTGGGATCACCACGCTCCCGTCCGCCTGCTGATAGTTCTCCAGAACGGCGACAAGGGTTCTGCCGGCCGCAAGCCCGGAACCGTTCAGCGTGTGGACGAATTCCACCTTCCCGCCCTCCTCGCGGCGGAAGCGGATCGAAGCCCGGCGCGCCTGGAACTCCTCAAAGTTGCTGCAGGAGGAGATCTCCCGGTAGGCGTCCTGTCCGGGGAGCCATGCCTCGACGTCGTAGGTCTTGGCCGAGGCGAACCCCAGATCCGCCGTACAGAGACCGACCACCCGGTAGGGGATCTTCAGCCGCTTGAGAACCTCTTCCGCGTCGAGGGTCAGCTTTTCCAGCTCCCCGTAGGAATCCTCCGGCTTGGCGAACTTGACCAGCTCGACCTTGTTGAACTGGTGCTGGCGGATCAGCCCCCGGGTATCCTTACCGTATGAGCCCGCCTCGGCCCGGAAGCAGGGGGAGTAGGCCACGTAGCGGATCGGAAGCTCCTTTTCGCTCAGAATCTCGTCCCGGTGGATATTGGTGACCGGCACTTCCGCCGTCGGGATGAGGAAATAATCGACCTTGTCGACCCTGAAAAGATCCTCCTCGAATTTGGGGAGCTGACCCGTGCCCGTCATGCTCTCACGGTTGACCATGAACGGGGTGAGCACCTCGGTATAGCCGTGTTCGCCCGTGTGGAGGTCGAGCATGAAGTTGACGATGGCCCGCTCCAGCCGGGCCCCGAGTCCCCGGTACAGGGTGAAACGCGCCCCGGTGATCTTGGCCCCGCGGGTGAAGTCCAGGATGTTCAGATGCTCGCCGATTTCCCAGTGCGGCTTCGGCTCGAAGGGATACGCCGTCTTTTCGCCCCAGAGCCGGACGACGGGATTGTCTTCGGCGCCCCTCCCGCGGCAGACCGATGCGTGGGGGATGTTGGGGAGCGTCATCAGGATCGCCTGGAGCTCCTCGTCGGTCCGCCGGAGGGTCTCGTCGAGCGCCTTGATCCGGTCGGAGACATCGCCCATCCGGGCGATCAAATCGCACGCGTCTTCCCCCTTTTTCTTCCTTTCGCCGATCTGTTTCGACACGGCATTGCGGTCGCCGCGCAGCCCCTCGGCCTCCCGGATGAGATCCCGCCTCTTTTCGTCGAGGGCAATGAAGCGGTCCAGGCTCACCGCCTGCCCCCGCTCGCGCATCTTCCCGACGACGAAATCGACGTTCTGCCTGAGATATTTGATGTCCAGCATAATCCCCCGCTTCCTTCCGCTCCAGGGGATGTTTCCCCTATCACTTTGACCATTTGAAGTCAAACACTTTGTCGGCATTCATCCTTCGAAAATCTGGCGGATATCCGTCGGTCATGGTATAGATCTCAACTGGAGGGCAGCGGTGATGCAGCGTCTTTGCGAGGAGGCAATCGGGTTTCTCCACCGGACGGCGGCGGGCCCCGCGAGGATCCGGAGGCGGCTGCCCCCCTTTGCCGCCGGGTTCTTTGCCCTCCTTGTCCTGCTGACGATCATCGTTCCCCGGCTCCGCCGGAAATGAATCCCCGGGAGAAGGCTATGGATACCCTTTTGTACTGCTATACCGGCACCGGCAACTCCCTCTGGATTGCCCGCCTCCTGGCCGAACGGCTCGGCGGCGCCTCGATCGTGCCGATCGCGCCGGCAGCCGACCGTGGGGTGGCCGGCCCCGGCGCCGCGGCGGGGATTGTCTTTCCCGTCCACATCTGGGGGGTCCCCCGCCGGGTGATCGGTTTTGTGGACGCCCTGAAGTGGGACCCCGCCCCGTACACCTTCGCCGTGGCGGTGAACGCCGGACAGGTCGCCGCCACCCTCCTTCAGCTAGAGAAGCGCATGCACAAAAGAGGGCTGACCCTTTCTGCTGGATTCGGGATCGTGATGCCCACCAACTACATCCCCTGGGGCGGGCCGGGACCGAAGGAGAAGCAGATCCTGAGATTCAAAAAGGCGGAGGCAAGGATCGCGACCATTGCCGCCACGGTCGCCGCAAGAGAGCAGCGGCCCGTCGAAAGGGGTCCTCTGTGGCAGAATATCCTGTTCACCTGGCTCAACAGGCTCGCCTATCCCCATGTGCCGTCCATGGACAAAAGCTTCTGGGTCGACGAGAACTGCAACGGCTGCGCCATATGCACGACCGTCTGCCCCTGCGGCAACATCCGGATGCGGGACGGCAGACCCCTCTGGCTGCACCGCTGCGAGCAGTGCCTCGCCTGCATCCAGTGGTGTCCGTCCGAAGCGATCCAGTTCGGCAAAAAGACGCCCCGGTACGATCGCTACCACCACCCGGAGGTGACGCTGTCGGATGTGACGACCCTGCGCGGCGGGAAAGAGGGGACGGGCAAATGAGGCGCGCCCCGTTTTGCTTTGCACCTCCTTCGATCTCTGGTATAAAAAGTCATGCCGGTCGGCACGGTCGGTCACCGCACGGCGGCATGGGGTGCCGCAGGGTGAAGTGGGAATTCCTCCGTGCCGCAACGGGTGTGCCGGGTTATTCCCGGGGTCACAGGTCAGGGTGTTCTTTCATGACGGGGGGAAGATGACAGCGCCCGGCAAAGCAACGGCATGCGCCGTGGTGACAATCGTTCTGGTCACCCTTTCCCTGACGGCATTCGCCGCCGTCAGGGGCGTCTCCCAGGACAGGGAACTGGTTGCCGCCCGCGATGCCTTTGTGGCCGGCGACAGGGCAAAATTCGCCCGCCATGCGGAAAAACTCCGGGGCCACCCCCTGGAGATGTATGTCAGCTTCTGGAGGCTCCGTCTGCGCCTGGAGGAGGCCGATCCCGCCGCAGTGACCGATTTTCTGGCCCGATATCCAGGTACGGTCCTGGCCGAGCAGCTGCGCAGGGAATGGCTGCGCGTTCTGGGCAAGACCGGTCAATGGGCGCTTTTCCGCAGGGAGCACCCCGCGCTCGAGAGAAAAGACCCTGATGTGGCCTGTTATGCGCTCCAGGAGCGTTGGGTCCGCCGGGACGCCTCGGCGTTCGCCGAGGTCATGCCCTTCTGGAAAGCCCCGAAGGCGC
>JBFMBA010000035.1:0-5716 GCA_040755475.1 Thermodesulfobacteriota bacterium | reverse complement strand
AGGCACCCTGGATGCTTCATCTGATGGCGGTGCACGGTGCGCGCATCGGAGAGATCTCCTATGAGACCGACTGCCTGCGGTTCATCGGCCGCGGCAACACGGCCGCAAACCCCCAGGCGATGCGCAACGAATCCCCCCTGTCGGGCGGCGAGGGCTCCGTGCTCGATCCGATCGTCTCGATCCGTTACCGGATCACCCTCGATGCGGACGATGCGGCCACGGTCAATATCGTCTCCGGCATCGGGGAAACCCGCGACAAGGCCCTGAGCCTGGCCGGGAAATACCAGGACCGGCGTCTCGCGGACCGGGTATTCGACCTGGCGTGGACCCACTGCAACATCTTTCTGCGGCAGATCAATGCCACGGAGGCCGCCGCGCAGCTCTTCGGACAGCTCGCCGGTTCGGTGATTTACGCCAATGCGTCGCTGCGCGCCGACGCAGCCACCATCGTCAGCAATCGACGGGGGCAATCGGGCCTCTGGGGCTACGCCATCTCCGGCGATCTGCCGATCGTCCTTTTGCGGATCGGGGATCCGGCCAATATCGACCTGGTGCGTCAACTCATACAGGCCCACACTTACTGGCATCTGAAAGGACTGGTGGTGGACCTGGTGATCTGGAACGAAGATCACGCCGGTTACCGGCAGCAGCTCCAGGAGGAGATCCGGGGACTGATCGCCGCATCCCCCGGAGCCCAGCTGACCGATCAGCCGGGCGGCATTTTCCTGCGGCCCGTGGACCAGATATCGAATGAGGAGCGCATCCTGCTTCAAAGCGTCGCGCGCGCCATCGTCACCGACAGCCGGGGGATGCTGGCGGAGCAGGTGAAGCGCAGGGGCATCGGGGAGTCGGCCGTGCCGCTTCTTGAGCCGACCCACAAAGACCGCGAAGAGCCGCCGGCAGTTGCCGCCGAGCCCCGCCACGACCTGATCTTTTTCAACGGGCTGGGCGGTTTCACCCCCGACGGTCGCGAGTATATCGTCACCACCACCCCCGAACAGGTGACGCCGGCGCCGTGGGTGAACGTCCTGGCGAACCCCCACTTCGGGACCGTCGTTACGGAGAGCGGCTCCGCCTACACCTGGTCAGAGAATGCCCACGAATTCCGGCTCACGCCCTGGCACAACGATCCCGTGACCGATGCGAGCGGGGAGGCTTTCTATCTGCGCGACGAAGAGAGCGGCCGCTACTGGTCCCCTGTGCCGCTGCCCAGCCGGGGATCGACGCCCTATGCCTGTCGGCACGGGTTCGGCTACACCGTCTTCGAGCACACCGAGCGCGGCATCCGCTCCGAAACATGGGTGTACGTGGCCCTGGACGCGCCGGTCAAGTTCACCGTCCTGAAGGTGAAAAATGAGTCCAACCGGACGCGGAAGCTCTCCGTGACCGGATATGTCGAATGGGTTCTGGGGGATCTGCGGCCCAGGACGGCCATGCACGTGATCACGGAAATCGACCCCGTCTCCGGCGCGTTCTTCGCCCGGAACTCTTATAATACGGAGTTCCCCGGCCGAACGGCCTTTTTCGACACGGATGAGGCGAACCGGACGGTGAGCGGGGACCGGACGGAATTCCTGGGGCGCAATGGCGGGCCGGCCAGCCCGGCGGCCATGTCCCGGGTGCGGCTCTCGGGCAGGGTGGGACCCGCCCTGGACCCCTGCGCCGCGATTCAGGTCTCCTGTGAACTGGCGGCGGGCCAGGAACGCGAAATCGTCTTCCGGCTCGGGTCGGGGGTAAGCGAGGAAGACGCCGGCAGGCTGGTGCGTCGCTTCCGGGGATCGGCAGCAGCGCGTGGTGCGCTCGATGAGGTCTGGCAATTCTGGCAGCACACGCTCGGCTCGGTGAACGTGGAGACACCCGACCCCTCCCTCAACTTGATGACCAACGGCTGGCTCCTCTACCAGACGCTCGCTTGCCGCCTGTGGGCGCGGAGCGGCTATTATCAGTCCGGGGGCGCCTTCGGCTTTCGCGATCAGCTGCAGGACGTGGCGGCACTCGTGCACGCCGAGCCGCGCCTCCTGCGCGAGCACCTCCTTCGGGCCGCCGGACGGCAATTCCCCGAGGGCGACGTGCAGCACTGGTGGCATCCGCCCCAGGGCCGCGGCGTGCGCACTCAATGCTCCGACGACTACCTCTGGCTGCCCTGGGCGGCGTGCCGCTATGCCCTGTCCACCGGGGATGACGCGGTGTGGGATGAGAAGTCCCCCTTTCTTCAGGGCCGTCCCATCGCCGCAAATGAAGACGCCTACTACGATCTTCCCGGTCAGTCACCGGAGACGGCCAGTTTGTATGAGCATTGCAGGAGGGCCGTCCAGAGGGCATTCCGCTATGGCGAGCACGGCCTGCCGCTCATGGGATCCGGGGACTGGAACGACGGGATGAACCGGGTCGGCGCAGAGGGGAGAGGCGAAAGCGTCTGGCTGGGGTTTTTTCTGTGCGATGTGCTCGGGCCGTTCACGGAGGTTGCCCGCAGGCGCGGCGATGAAGCCTTTGCCGGGCGGTGCGAGGCGGAGGCCGAAACGCTGCGCCGGAACATCGAGGCGCATGGCTGGGACGGCGGCTGGTACCGCCGCGCCTATTTCGACGACGGCTCGCCGCTGGGATCGGCAGAGAATACCGAGTGCCGGATCGACGCGATCGCGCAAAGCTGGTCCGTCCTGTCCGGCGCGGGCGATCCGGCGCGCGCGCGCCGGGCCATGGAGGCAGTGGATCAGCACCTGATCCGGCGCGACCGGGCGCTGATCCAGTTGCTGGACCCCCCCTTCGACAAATCGGATACGGACCCCGGCTACATCAGGGGGTATGTTCCCGGCGTGAGGGAAAACGGCGGACAATACACCCATGGGGCAATCTGGACAGTGATGGCTTTCGCGCGGCTGGGCGATAGCCGCCGCGCCTGGGAACTGATGGCCATGCTCAATCCGGTGAACCATGCCAGCACCCCCGAGACGGTCGCGACCTACAAGGCGGAGCCTTACGCCGTCGCGGCCGACGTGTATGCCCAGCCGCCGCACGCCGGCCGCGGCGGATGGACATGGTACACAGGTTCCGCCGGCTGGATGTACCGCCTGATCACGGAGTCGCTGCTGGGCCTCCGGCTTGTGGCAGGCAGGCTGAGCATGACACCGCTCCTCCCGGCGGACTGGAAGGGCTTCGCGGTGCACTACCGGTATCGGGAAACGGTCTACCACATCGCCGTGCGGCGCAGTCAGACGGGCGACGGCGCGGCCCGCGTGACCGTCGACGGCGCCGCGCAGCCCGATGATTCGATCACCCTCGCCGATGACCGCAAGGAACACTGGGTCGAGGTGAGGTGTCCCGCCGATGGGGTTGAATGACAAAAAAAGACGAGAGCCGCCTATGCCGTCTTGTCCGTCAATACGGGCATCGCAGCAACTCGTCGATTCAACACCCCTCAAACAAGATCCTACAGCTTCCGAACATTCTCGGCAGCCGGACCTTTGGCGCCCTGGACGACATCAAAGCTGACCCGATCACCCTCGGCCAGTGATTTGAAACCCTCTGCCTGGATCGCGGAATGATGCACAAAAAGATCCTTGCCGCCTTCCTGCTCGATAAAACCGAATCCCTTTGAATCGTTGAACCACTTCACTTTTCCTTCTGACATCTTTAGCCCTCCTGATTTTGATTTGTTCTATTTTTTAACAAGCACTTCAAGTCCTTCGACGCATGCGTTGACGACACCGCTGCTTGCCTCTTTTTGCCCGGGCATTTTGTTCCACCCGCCCTTTTCAATGAATTCGTAGCGTTTATAGCTATCTATCGCCGCAAATTCTTTTAGCTTTTCTTGACTGTTCGGTTCCTGCACGTATTGCGCGACACAGATCGCGGCCTGACTCGCCAAGACCGCTGTATCGCTCATCTTCTGGTTAGTACCGGCTGTTACCCAACCACCCCATCCAAACCCTATGATCATCGCGACAATGGCTCCACAAACGAGACCCCCGACTCCGTATTTGATCTTCTCTTCCGTCTCTGCTTTCATCGATTGTACCTTCCTTTCTCAATGATGCTCGTTCTTAACCCTTCTGCATCTCCCCCTATCGATCATCCAGGAGTTCATACGCTATTGTTGCTCCGTGATCTTCATAGCCTTCTTCCAGCCGGACTTATTCGTGCTGACATTTCTGCATGACAGGCTATATTGGAGTTTGAAAACGATCTCTCCCTGACGTTCTCCCTCTTTATGAACCCTGTATCCGAGGATTGTCCCGCCATAAAAAGAGGGTTCCAGTCGCTTTTTATGAAAATAAATGTTTCCCCCGACCAATTTCTTGGCCTGCTCCTCATCGAGCTGCCACGAACCGCTTTCCCACACGCTGTCCTGCAGCTTTACAAAATGATTCTCGGATTCTATCAGGTGTATATTCATGTTTTCCTCCTCTCTCTCGGCAAACCTCCGAATGACAGCTCAAACCCCCTATTCCCCAGTCATCCGGAAAATAAAAAACCCTGTCACATCATAATAGACAGGGCTTGGAAGTCATTTTACCTTCCCTATATGGGAAGGACAATTATCTAATTTTCTTCGTCAATCAGTATGTTAATCATAGCGTACGCTCATTCCCGGCAAAGTCAAGAACTATTATCGTGAACGATTATCGTCACCGGCGACCTGATAGTCGTCCCTGGTCATCTTCGCCCAGAGAAGCACCAGCAGGGACAAGGCGATGCTGCCGACAGCCACCCGCCGAGGAGACTCCCGAACATCCCGCCCCCCCTGCCGGGTCACGTCCGGTCCTTCCTATCCCTCTTCAGCGCCCAGATCTCGTAGAGACTTCCGAAGGCGTCCGGGTACGCCGTCTCGAACGCGTTCCAGCGGGCGATGTTGCGCCGGTCGCGCTCCGGCGGGAATCGGGTCCAGTACCGGCTGCGGACCGGCTCCGGTTTCTGCAGGCCCCGGAACTCGAGTCCGAGCTCGTCGAGCAGACGCCCCGCCTCCGGGAGGGTGAAGCGCCGCTCCTGCGGGTGGAACAGAAGATCGCGGCAGCGGTTCATGTCAAAGAAATCCCAGCGCAGCGAAAGCCGCTCATCGATCGACGACGGATCGTCCAGCATCAGGCGACGGCGAAACCGCCTTACATCGTCGTCGGTGACGCTCCCGATGCGATCCTCGTGGCGCTTCCGAAGCCGCACGATCTCCCGGCGCGCCAGTTCGCTGTACAGCGACAGGTGTGCCACGCCGCCTTCCCGCAGGACCTCCGCGAGGGCTTTGCCGCCCTCCAGGGGGTTCTCCAGGTGGTGCAGGACGCCCGTGCACTCGACCATGTCGAAGGTGCGCCCCAGCTGCGGCAGGTCAAGCAGGTCCATCTGCAGGAACTCGATGTGGCCGACCCCGTACTTCAAGGCCATGCGCTTTGCATAAGCCAGGCTTGCCCGGCTCAGGTCAACGGCGAGAATCCGGGCCTGCGGCCCGTAGCCGATCGCGTATGAGATCGCCTTGGCCCCGGTCCCGCACCCTGCTACCAGCATCTCAAAGGGCCGCTCCAGGAATTCCAGCTCCCCGGCCTCGAAAAACCGGCTCAGCCATGGCTCCCTGCGACCCCTTTCGGGCATCTCCCAGTTCACCCATTTCGGGTACGGGTAGTCCTCGTATGTCCCGGCGACCAGAAGGGACGCGGCCCTGTCGATGGCGCCGAAGCGGGGAATGGAGGCCCGGTGGAGACTCTCCTGGCGGTAATCGGACAGGTACGAC
>JBFMBA010000034.1:0-5411 GCA_040755475.1 Thermodesulfobacteriota bacterium | reverse complement strand
ATATCCACATGGGATCGTCGTAATGGAGGGGACGGTAGAACTGGATGCCCAGATCGATGATCGGATAGACGTACCCGCTCTGCTCGATTGCCTTGTACGTGTAAGCGGCGTCGCGCATGAGCGATGCCCGGCCCAGTTCGAAATACTTCAGATAGTTGGCGTGATAGACGACGGAGGAGCGGTCCGTATCGGCGTACAGGGTCCGGTTGGCGCACCGGTGCCAGACCAGGCCCGTCGAGGCGTCCCGCCAGTACCGCCCGCCCTCGCGGAAGATTTCCGGCTGGAAGGGTTTCGGCTTCATCCCGCGACCCCCCGAAAGACGATGCAGCAGTTGGTGCCGCCGAAGCCGAAGGCATTCGACAGGACCAGATCGTGGCCCTGGCGCCGCGCCTGGTCGGGGACACAGTCGACATCCGGGAACCGGGGATCGGGAAGGTGGTTGATCGTGGGCAGGAGAATCCCCCGCTGCATCCCCTCGATGGCCAGGGCATTCTCGATGGCCGCCGCTGCCCCCAGGGTATGGCCGATCTGGGATTTGTTCGATGAGACGGGGATCTTTTCGAGCTGTTTTCCGAAGACCGCCCGGAGGCAGTCGACCTCGACCAGATCCCCTTTCGGCGTGGAGGTGCCGTGGGCGTTCACGTACCGGATGTCGCCGGGCGAGCACCCCGCATCGCTGATCGCCTCGCGGATCCCCCGGATGATCGTCTCGGGATTGGGTTTGGTGAAGTGGTAGGCGTCGGAGGTCCAGCCGACCCCCAGCACCTCGGCCCGCGGCCGCAGTCCGTGGCGGGACAGCATCTCCTCGGCGGCCAGCACGATGACGCCGGCCCCCTCCGAAAGGACAAATCCGCGCCGGTCCCGGCTGAAGGGCCGGGAAGCCTGGGCGGGGTCGTCGTAGGCCCGGTCCTCCGGAAGGATTTTGATCGTCGCGTTCATGTTCGCAAAGCCGTGGATGATCTCCGGCAGGATGGGGGTGTCCACCCCCCCCGCCAGGACGAAATCGCAGTCCCCGTCCCGAATCATCCGCGCGCCGATCCCGATGGCGTGGTTGCCCGAGGCGCAGGCCCCCTGCGGCGAGAAGACCGGGCCGGTGAACCCCATCAGCATCCCCGCCTTTCCCGAGGGGAGATTGGCGCAGAGGTTGGGGAGGAGATAGGGGCTGATCTTCAGGGCGCCCCGCTCCTGGAAATGCAGCATGGCCGTCCGGAAGGCGTCGGCGCCGTTGATCGCCGATCCGATGAGGCACGCCGTCCGCGGACCGGTCTCGCCGTTTATCTGCAGACCGGCATGGGTGATGGCTTCACGGCAGACCGCCATCGTCAGGATGACGAACCCGGCATTCCAGTTGTACACCTCCTTGGCATCGACGAAGTCCAGCGCCAGCGGGTCCCAGCCGGGAATTTCCCCGACGACGTCACAGACCGACTCGACCCGGCAGCGGGTCACCTTCCGGAAGCCGGCCTCGCCCCGGACGGCACGGGTCCATGTCTCGGCGAAGGTCCTCCCCAGAGGAGTCGCCGCCCCGTAGCCGATCACAAATACCCTTCGATTCAATGGCGCCCGCATCGATACCCGAACCCATCCTGCCTCTGTTTGCTATGAAACCCTCTCTGCCCGGTCCGTACCCGTTGCACAACGGGAGCATCGATTCCCTGAAGCGCGATTGGGAGATTTTTTCGGGGCACCCTGCCCCCGCAGCGATGCGTCCGCAACGGCAACTGTCTGAGCGCCTTCCGGTGCGAGTCTTGCCGTTGCAGCGAAGCGACGAGGTCCCGGGTCAAAAAAAGATCCTGGGCGCGAGGGGAACGAGGCTTTCCGCTGTGCATCGCCCCCGCCTTTATCATACAGTCTTCCGCCTGCCTTCGATCCCGTCGCTGCCGACGCGCCGCGTTTCTATTATCAGTTGACGCGGCGAAACACAAGACAGGCATTGCACCCGCCGAAGCCGAAGGCGTTCTTCAGGACAAATTCCTGGCCGGCCCGCCTTGCCCCTTCGGCCACGCAGTCCAGCGCAATGGCCGGGTCCGGCCGGTGGTTGATCGTGGGCAGCAGGACACCCCGGCGCATCCCCTCGATGGCGAGGATCGATTCGATGGCGCTGGTGGCGCCCATCGCGTGCCCGAGCTGCGACTTGTTGGCTGTCACGGGGGGTATCCGGTCGGCAAACACCTCCCGGAGCGCGTCCGCCTCGACCTGGTCTCCGACTTTCGTCGAGGCGGCATGGGCATTGACCGCGCTGACGTCCGCGGAGGAAATCCCCGCATGCCGGATGCTCTCCGCCATGCAGCGGCGCACCGTAACGGGATTGGGGGCCACGGCGTGAAAGGCGTCGGCGGTCATGGCCCAGCCGGCCAGCTCCGTATCGAACCGGAGACCGTGGGCGGCAGCGAAGGCGCGGGAGGCGATCACGACACACCCGGCGCCCTCCGAAACGACAAATCCCCGCCTGGACAGGGAAAAGGGGCTGCTCGCCGCCGCCGCCGGCGGGGGCGCTTCCCCTTCCCGGGGCCGGTATGCCCCGTTCATCGTGGCAAATCCGGCCAGGATCGGCTCGATCAGGGGAAAGTCCACCGCCCCGCACAGGGCCACGTCGGCCATCCCCTGGGCGATGAACATGGCCCCCTGGATCAGGGAGCTGCTCCCCGTGGCGCAGGCGGTGATGGTCGAGACGATGGGGCCGGTCGCTCCGGTGAAGATGGCGATCTTGCCCCCCACCATGTTGACGCAGGAGTTGGGGTTCATGAAGGGCTGGGGGAGCCTTCCCGAAGCCACCAGGCACCGGTCCGCCTCGATGAGCGCGTCGAGGCCGCCGATCGCGGAGCTGAAGGTGACGGCCACCCGGGGCGCCACATCGCCGGTGATCTCCAGGCCGGCCCTGGCCAGCGCTCGGTGGACGACCAGCAGGGCGTATTTGAAAATGGGCGAGGTCCAGTGGGCCATCTCGCGCGGCCGAAGGAACGGATAGGGGGCGATGTCGATCTCCGCCACCTGGCCGGCAATCCGGACAGGAAACCCGTCGCGGAGCCTGAATCGGGTCAGTTCGCCGACGCCGCTCTCTCCGGCCGCCGCCCGGCGCCACTGCGCCTCCAGATCCGTTCCCAGAGGCGATACGGCATCATACCCCAGGATGACCGGACGCGTTTCATCCATACTGAACCTTGTTGTCAGATCTTTGCGCAATTTGAAAATCCTATCCCGGAAGCGCGCATGGGAGATTTTTCGGCGCCCCCTGCCCCCGCAGCGAAGCGTCCACAAAGCCGACTGTTTGAGCGCGAAGCGCGAGTTTCGTCATGGCAGCGAAGCGAGGAGGAGCAGGGTCGAAAAATGTGAAGCTCCCCGCCCAGAGGTCGGGGACTTCCCGGTAAGGAAGTGTTCATTTTTCGATGCGCCCCTTATCCCCGCCTGCTGGGCGGGGCTTGCGGGATGCGCTCCCGGTCCAGCGCGCGGAGGGATGGCGGTTTTCAGAGGTCTCTCCGTACCGGGTCCGGATACTGCGCTGAGGCTTCCTCTTCACCAGGGAATGAACCGGTAGAGTTTGGCGAACATCTCGTAGACTTCGATCCAGTTCTGGAGATCCCTTGTCGAACGCATATGCGCCCGTTTGTTGACCATCACCCAGCTCATATGGGCGGCGCCGTCCTTGCAGGTCCTGCAGTCCCGCGTGGCCGAGGTGCAGCAGCGGTGCATCGTCTCGAGATCCGCCGCCCAGCGGATGAACCGGATCAGGCGCTTCGGCTGGGGTTGACGGTCATCCACCGGCTCCGTCACGGAGGGGCATTCCATCCACCCGAAGGGTCGTCCGAGCATCCGGCCGGTGGTGATGACCTCGTGGTAGTACCGGCAGGAGACGACGGCCCAGGGGTATCTGTCGAGCATGGCGTCCATCTCCGAGCGGATATCGGCAAGCTGGGCTTCCGTCCAGGAAAACCCCTCCACCCCTTCGTCGTTGGACAGAAGCTGCATATGGACCTTGAGTCCCGCATCGGCGATCCGGCGGATCACCCGCTCCGTCCGGCCGATCTGCCGGGGGGTAATGGTGTACAGATAGTAGGCATTCGGATCGCCGGCGTAATGAGCGCTCGAGACGGCAAAGGCGTCCTTCCCGCGCAGGACCCGCTCATCCTCCTCGTCGCCCCAGAGGGAGATGCCCACCATCATGTCGGGAAAGCGGTCGCGCGGCACCTTGATCAGCCCGTTGGAGGCGCAGAAGGTGGGCAGTCTCCTGTAGAAGGCCTCCACGCGGTCCAGATGGAGGGTCGGCTCGCCCCCGATGAGGATCGCCAGATTGACCCCCCGCGCCTGTTCCCGCTCCACAAAGGCGTCCCAGCGGGTGATGTCCCTCTCCTCGGGCGCCGCCCTGTGCTCGTCGGAGGAAAAGAAGAAACAGCCCTTGCAGCGGAGGTTGCACTGGTTGGTCACATCGTAGATCGAGCTGCGGATGTTGAGGCGGGATATCGCCCTGTAGCGCTCGTACCAGGATTTGTCCAGCAGTGAGCTGACCGTTTGCATCGCCTATGCCTTCCAGAGGGCCTCGCCGCCCGGCGGCGGCACCATGTCCATGCAGAGATTGGCTCCCTTCTCATATCCCACGACCCAGACGGCCAGGTAGGTATCGACATAATCCAGCCAGGATCTGAATGTCAGGGGGTCGGTCACATGCCGGTAGAGCCGGGCGGTGACGACGGCGCTCCCGGCGGCATAATGCCGGCAGTCGTCGCAATCCGTGTCGGGCACGCAGCAGGCGATCTCCCGATCCCAGGTGAGGTCGGTCCTGAACTGGCGGAACGAGCGGCCCAGACCGATGGCCGTCGATTCGTTCCGCCGCGGATAGGAGCAGCCGTACAGGTCGTGAAGGCCGCTGGCGTGCGTATGGGCGACCACGTTGTAAGGCGAATAGAGGACGTGCCGCGGATACCGGTCCATCATGGTGCAGATCGCCTCCCCGGTGCGGGCCAGCGACGCCCCGTCATGGCGCAGCGGGCCTGCGTATCCCACGGGAGCCGAAAAGACGTTGAAGGTGACGCGGCAGTCCGCTTCGGCCAGGGCCGCCATGACCTCCGGTGCCTCTTCGATGTTCTCCCTTGTGAAGGTGTAGACAAAAACGGCGCGGGGATCTCCGCCGTAGTTTGCGATCTGCCTGTTCAGCAGGTTTCCGGCCCGGCGGATCCGGGCGCTGGAGGCGTCATTGCCCCAGACGGAAATATGGATCCGGTACCCGACGGCCGGATCGATGCGGCGAACCCCGTTGGTCGCGATGCACCCCAGGGGCATCTCGGCAAAGCAGACCTCCAGGATTTCGGGAACCAGGGACGGCTCAGCCCCCGCGAGCACCACATAGGTGATGCCCCGGGCCTTCTCTGCCCGCATCAGGCTCCGCCACTGCTCCGGATCGCCGATTTCCGGCGTGA
>JBFMBA010000033.1:0-13234 GCA_040755475.1 Thermodesulfobacteriota bacterium | reverse complement strand
CCTCGCTGCCGACGAGCAGGTCCCGGAGCGAGTAGCCGGCCACGTCCTTGACGCATTTCCCTCCCGTCTTGAACTCGGTCCCGTCGTACAGGAGCCCCGAAAGCGCCATGACGTAATTGCGCGTGACGCCGTACTTGAGCCCCCTGAGGCCGCCGGCGTTTTCCGCCACGTTGCCTCCGAGGGTCGAGACGGTCTGTGAGCCGGGATCGGGCGGGTAGAACAGACCGCGCGCCGAGGCGGCGTTGAACAGATCGACCGTAATGACGCCCGCCTCGGCGGTTGCCGTCAGGTTTTCCTCATCGATTTCGAGGATGCGGTTCATCCGTGTGAGGCCCAGCACCATCCCGCCGGCGACGGGCGTGCTGCCGCCGGACAGGCCCGTTGCCGCCCCGCGGGGGGTGACCGAAAGGCCCTCGTCGCGACAGACGGACAGCGCGGCCTTGAGCCCCTCCATATGCTCCGGGAATACGGCCACATCGGGAAGCGCCTGGATCTCGGGTGTGGCGTCGTATCCGTAGACGAGCAGGTCCTCCCTTTCGTGGTACACGTTCTTTTCTCCGACTTTTTGCCGGAGATGATCGATAAGGGCTTGTGTCAGCATGGACACCTCCTGTAATTCGGGGCTGCATGGGGAAAGGCCAACGCAGGGGATGAGAATTCCAATGCAGGGGCAGGGGCAATGTTGCCTGGCCCTCCGTGATGCATGATCATGTCGACATAACGCGACTTTCAGCAGGTATATCGTGATTGATGGACCGCTGTCAAGATGACAGATCCGACGCGTCAATGCAATATGATTATGTCACCCCCTGGGGACAATGACTGATGAAAGATCCGGCGGGAATTATTTCTTGACAGGCATGGGAAAGATTGTTACGAATGTGCCACTTTGACGGGGAGTTGACAGGCGGTGCCGGATTTGAAACGGTTTCACGACCCTGATCCCGGGCGCCGCGGTCAGATCAGACCCCGCCATTCAGCGCTTGCAAGGAACAGGACGTTTTCTTTTCGAATCTGACAAACTGGGGAAGCCCCCGGCCCGGGGCGACTGTGGTGCAGGCTTCCGAAGCGCGGTTCGGTTCACGGGGTATGGGGTGATCTTTGCAGGGTGTCTGGGAAGAAGACGCCGGTTCCCCCGCCCGGCAGGGAGCCCATCCCGCCAGCCCGCCCCTTGGGCAGGAAGCTTCACTCCGCATCCGGCAGCATAGGTGACACGATGGACATGAAGCGCGACTACTACGAGGACATCAGGCTCTTCAAAAGCGGGGTGGTACAGTTCTGGACGGCGGCGCTGCTGCTCTTCCTCTTCACACTTCCCCTGTATGCGCCCAACTACTACATCTATCTGCTCAACATCATCATGGTTCATATCATCCTGGCCGTGGGGCTGAACATTCTTGTGGGGTCCACCGGCCAGATATCGCTGGGCCATGCGGGATTCTTCGCCATCGGGGCCTACGGAACAGCCCTTCTGATGGCGAAGCTCAACCTGCCCTTTCTCCTGGCCATCGTCGCGGCTGCCTTCATCGCGGCCTTTTTCGGCTTTATACTGGGCCTGCCCGCCCTGCGTCTCGAAGGACCCTATCTGGCCATCGCTTCGCTGGGATTCGGGTTGACGATCATGCACATCATCGGGGGTATCGATCTGTTCGGCGGGCGGATGGGGATCAGGGTGCCCCCGCTCGATCTGGGGATCGGCCAGCTGGGCATCAGCTGGGTCCTCAGGACGGACATCCAGAAGTTCTACCTGATACTGACCGTGACGATCCTGATGGCGGTCGGCGCCAGAAACATCCTCAAAACCCGGGTGGGGCGGTCCTTCGTGGCGATCAGGGACAGCGATATCGCCGCCGAGGTGATCGGCGTGAATCTGACCGTGTACAAAACCCTGGCCTTCGCCGTCAGCGCCTTTTACGCCGGTATCGCCGGGGGACTGTTCGGTTTTGTCCTGGGTTTCTTCGATCCCTTCACCTTCAACATGATCCTCTCCATCATTTTTCTGGTGATGGTGGTGGTGGGCGGGCTGGGCACCGTTTCGGGAGCGGTCATGGGCGCCACCCTGATTACGTACCTTCAGTATGACCTCCTGAAGAACGTGGCCGAAATCCCGTACCTGGGCGCACTGATGGTGGCGATTTCGAGCCAGTGGTTTACCGTGGTGGGACTGGAAAATATCAGCAGCGTGTCGATCGGGCTGATCATGATCGGCATCATTATCTTTGAACCGCTCGGCATGTTCGGGGTCTGGATCCGGATGAAGAAGTACTGGATGACATGGCCTTTCTGAGCGGTTGAGCGGCATGCGGACAGGGGCGGGGCCGGCGGGAAGGAGCTATCCGCCGTCAACCCGGCGCGTGGACCGGGTCGTGACTGGGAAAGGTGAATGGAGATGCCTGTAGGACAGCTTTTGGTGGAAGGACTGGCGATCGGCGCCTGCTACGGGCTGTTTGCCACGGCGGTGGTGATCATCTACAAGACCTCCGAGGTGGTCAACTTCGCCCAGGGCGAGATGGCCATGTTTTCTTCTTTCGTGGCGTATCACATATTGACCATCTATCACCTGCCCTTCTGGCTGGCCTTTGTCCTCACCATGGTCTTCTCCATCCTCCTGGGGATACTGATCGAATATCTCTTTCTGCGCCCCGCCAAGCATCCCAGCATCCTGGGGCTGATCGTGATCACCCTCGGGGCGGAGATGCTCCTGATGGGGCTGGCCGGCTGGAAATGGGGGGCGGAGCAGAAGTTCTTTTCGCTGCCGCTCAATCCCGCGGTGACATACGAACCGGTCAAGGGAATGGTCTTCACCAACTGGGCCCTGGCGGTCTTTGTGGTGACCACCTGTATCATGCTGATCCTCTATCTGTTCTTCAAGTACAGCCGGCTGGGGGTGGCCATGCGGGCGACCCAGCAGAACAAGCATGCCGCCAAGATCATGGGCATCCGCACCGAGCGGGTCTTTTCCATCGCTTGGGGATTGAGTTCGCTGATCGGGGCGGTAGCGGGGATGTTTTTCGCCTCGCGCGCGACGCTGGACCCGGCCTTCATGATGGAGCCGTTCCTGCGTGCCTTTGCGGCGGCCGTCCTGGGCGGGCTGATGAGCATACCGGGCGTGGTGATCGGCGGCGGGCTCATGGGGCTGATAGAGAATTTCTTCGGTTACTATTGGCCCCACTGGAAGCCGATCGTGGCCTTCATCGTCATCATTCTCGTGCTCTGCTTCCGGCCGAGCGGACTTTTCGCCAAGCATTTCGTCAAGAAAGTGTAGCGGGATCTTATCCCCGAAGAGAGAACCGATTCATAACAGCTTAAGGAGGATGCCATGATGAGCGGAAAGAAGATGCTGGTTCACCTGATCACAGCGTTCACCGTCCTTGCGGTGACGGGTTTCGCCCAGGCGGCCCCGCCGCCCGGTTTTGACAACAGCGAGATCCGCATCGGTCAGTGGGGCCCCCAGACCGGTCCCGCTGCGCCCTGGGGATCGGTTGCCCGGGGCAGCAAGCTGCTGTTCGATATCGTCAACGAGGAAGGGGGGATCCACGGGCGGAAGATCCGGTACTTCATACGAGACGACATGTACAATCCCGCCCAGACCGTGGCCGTGGTGAAGGAACTGGTGGAGCGGCAGGGCGTCTTCGCTTTCGTGGGCGGCGTGGGCAGCGCCACGGGGATGGCGGTCAAGGACTATCTCATGGCCAACAAGATCCCCTGGATCGGACCCGCTGCGGCGGACCAGGATTTCACCCAGCCCCTCAATCCCTATCTTTTTGCCATCTATCCCCTTTACCGGGATGAGGCGAATATCCTGACGAAGTATATGGTGGAACAGCTCAAAGTGAAGCGGATCGGCATCCTCTACCAGAATGACGCCTACGGGAAGGACGGTCTGGAGGGGGCGAAGGAGCGCCTGGCGACCTACAAAATGAAACTGGTGGCCGAGATCCCCGTCGAGCCCACGGAAAAGGATTTCGCCTCGCAGGTGCTCCGGCTGAAGAACGCGGGCGCCGATGCGGTGCTGCTCTATCTGAGCCCCACCGCGGCGGTCATTACGCTCAAGACGGCGGCCAACGTGGGCTTCAAAACCCAGTGGGTCTCCTCCAACACCCTTTCCGATTACCCCCTGATGTTCAAGATCACCGGCGGGCTCTGGGAAGGGGTGATCACGGGCGCCTTCGGGGAGACGCCGGATTCCAAGAGCCCCCTGATGGTCAAATACCGCGACGCCGCCAAGCGGCTGGCGCCGCAGGAGCGCTGGGGCGTGTTCTACTATGCCGGCATTCTCTTCGCCGATCCGATTATCGAGGCGCTCAAGAAGCTGGGTCGGAACCTCAGCACCGATGCGCTCCTGAAGGTGTTGAACACCTTCAAGGACTATCAGACGATCGGGCCCAAGATCTCCTGGACCGACAAGCAGCATCAGGGTACGGACTCGGTCCAGATCCAGAAATGCGGTCCCAATGCCACCTACATCATGCTGCAGGACTGGACGACCAACGATCTGGCAACCTGGAAGAAGAAATGACAGAAACAGGCCGGGGCGGGGCGGCAGCCGCAAGGCCGCCGAATCGCCCCGGCAGGTCGGCCTGCTGCCGGTCTGCCGGTGAAAAGTGCGCCCGTTGCGGCAGGGAAGAGAGTTATGCGCTGCTTTATATATCTCGCGTAACTATAAGAATTAAAATGCATAGTGGGCATAATTGGAATGGATCATTTTAGAGTTGACAATCTGAGCATCTGCTTCGGCGGTTTGAAGGCGGTCAGCGATGTCAGCTTCAGCGTCGAGAAGAATTCGATCTTTTCCATCATCGGACCCAACGGCTCCGGAAAAACCACGATATTCAACATGATCAGCGGTATCTATCGGCCGGATCAGGGCCGGATACTCTGTGAAGGGGAAGACCTGGTGGGGCAACGCCCCGACCGCATCGCCCGCAGGGGAGTGGCACGCACCTTTCAGAACATCGAGCTGTTCTCCAATGCCACCGTCATGGACAATCTCCTGCTGGGCAGGCATATCCACATGAAGACAGGCGTTTTTACAGGCGCCTTCCTGTGGGGAAAGGGTTCGCCGGCCGCGCGGGAAGAGATCAAAAACAGGGAGATTGTGGAGCGGATCGTCGATTTCCTCGATCTGCAGTCGGTGAGGAACAGCTACGTGTCGAGTCTCCCGTACGGCAAACGCAAGCTGGTCGAACTGGGGCGCGCCCTGGCTTTGGAACCCAAGATCCTTCTCCTCGACGAGCCGTCGGCCGGCATGAACACCGAAGAAAAGCAGGATCTGAACATCTGGATCAAGGACATTCAGACCGACTACAAGGTGACCATTCTGCTGATCGAACATGACATGAACATGATCATGGGGATTTCCGACCGGATATTTGCCATGGCCCAGGGCGAGAAGATCGTGGAAGGCACGCCGCAGGAAGTTCAGACCCACCCGGGGGTGATCAAGGCGTATCTCGGGGAGGATCACTGATGCTGAAAGTGAGCAACATCGAAACGTGGTATGATCTGATCCGCGCCCTGCACGGGATCTCGTTCGAGATCAAGCAGGGCGACATCGTGGCCCTGCTGGGTTCCAACGGAGCGGGCAAGTCGACCACCCTCAAGACCATCATGCGCCTGCTCTACGATCTCAAGGTGGAGCAGCCGGAAAAGGGCACCATCGAGTTTCTCGGCGAGCGGATCGACCGGAAGAAAACGGACGAGATCGTGAGGATGGGGATCAGCTATGTTCCGGAAGGCAGGGAGGTATTTCCGGAACTCTCGGTCCTGGACAATATCATGATGGGCGCCTACACCCGGCGGGACCGCAGGGGGATCAAGGACGATGTGGACAATGTGTTTTCCTATTTCCCCATACTGAAGGAAAGGATGCATCAGGAGGCGGGTCATCTGAGCGGCGGTGAACAGCAGATGCTGGCCATCGGGAGGGCGCTCATGAGCCGTCCTAAGCTCCTCATGCTGGATGAGCCGTCCCTCGGCCTCTCTCCGCTGCTGACCAAGGACATCTTCTGCATCATACAGGAGATCAACCAGAAGGACGGGGTGACGATTTTCCTGGTCGAACAGAACGTCAACATGGCCCTGCGGTACTCGAACTTCGCCTTTTTGATGGAGAACGGCCGGATCGTGCGCGCCGACAAGCCCGAAGTCCTCAGGGAGGACGATGACGTGAGGGAGTTCTACCTGGGGATCTCCAAAGAGACGTCGGTCAAGGGGTACAAGCGGTACCGGCGCAAGGTCCGCTTCCGGTAGCCGGCGGACTGCAGAGCGAGGCCCGCCTGCCCGGCATCTCTTTTCCGGATCTCTTTATCGGGGCGAATCGTGAGGATATGGGGGCCGGCATCGGGGCGTTCTTCACGTCTTGTACCGGGCCCCTTTCCCGGCTATGCACGGTGCTCCGGCTGATTGCATCCCGGGCGGCGTGCAGGGGCATCCCTGCTGCATGCCTTCCAGGGCACCCCGTCCCCGCGGCGAGCCGCTGCCGGGACCTGGATGCGGGGTCCGATTGGGGGGTTGGCGACCACAGGGGGGGGCGGTTGGCTGAACAGGGGCCGCGAAGGGAAAACCGCGATGTGCAGATGGCATGGCATGGATGAGTTGAGGAGAGGATATGGTCGTTGATACGTTACCCAAGGCCCTGCTCCGGATAGCCAACGTCGATCCCCGGCGGGTGGCCATGCGGAGGAAGGACCTCGGCATCTGGCGCGACATCTCCTGGTCGGAATACCTGGAGACGGTGCGTCGCGTGGCCCTGGGTCTGCACGCACTGGGCGTCCGCAAGGGCGACCATGTGGCCATCATCGGCGAGAATCAGCCCGAGTGGCTCTATTCCGCGCTGGGCGCCATGTCCGCAGGGGCCGCCTTTGTGGGGATCTACACGACCAATCCGGTGGCCGAATGCCAGTATGTGGTGAGCCATTCGGAGGCGTCGGTCTATATCTGCGAGGACGAAGAGCAGCTGGACAAGGCGCTCGCCTTTCGGGAGAAAACGCCGACGCTCCGGAAGATGATTGTCTGGGACATGGAAGGGCTCCGCCATTTCCAGGATCCCATGGTGATGAGCTTCGACGACCTGCTGGAACTGGGTCGCAAGACCGGGGAAGAGAGCCCTGACCTGTTCGACACCCTCGTGGGTGAGGGGCGCGGCGGGGATATCGCGGGGATCATCTACACCTCGGGCACTACCGGTCCCCCGAAAGGGGCGATGCTCGCCCACGAGGGGTACCTCTGGGTCGGAAAGCAGGCAAATACGGTCATTCAGGGAAACAGGGACGACGAGACCATCTCCTTTCTGCCCCTGAACCACGTCTATGAGCAGATTTTCGATCTGATGGTCCATCTCAACGTGGGCCATATCGTCAACTTCACCGAGAACACCGACACGGTCATCACGGACATGCGGGATGTCTCGCCCACGCTCTTCCATTCCGTGCCCCGGATCTGGGAAAAATACTATTCGGGGATCGTGCTGAAGATGGCCGATGCAACCAGGCTGAAGCAGGCCGCCTACCAGTTGGCCCTCGGGATCGGCAGCCGGTACAACGAGGCCAAGCTCGCGGGCAAATCCCCCTCCTTTTTCCTGAGCGCTGCCTATCGTCTGGCCTACTTTGCCGTTTTCCGGAAGCTGAAGGAGCGTCTCGGATTCGACCGTGTCAAGCTCGGATTCTCTGGCGCGGCGCCTATTTCCCACAACATCCTCAAGTATTTCCAGAGCATTGGAATCCCCATCCGGGAAGGGTACGGGATGACCGAAACGACCGGGATCACCCACATGTCCGATGAGAAAAGCTTCAAGCTGGGAACCGTGGGAAAGCCCCTGCCGGAAACAGAGGTTCGTATAGCCGAAGATGGTGAGATTCTCGTACGTCACAGTGGAATCTTCAAGGGTTACTTCAAAGATGAGGAAACCACCCGTGAGGCGCTTCACGACGGCTGGATGCACACCGGAGATGTGGGAGAAATCGACGAAGAGGGGTACCTGAAAATCACCGACCGGAAGAAGGACCTGATCATCACCGCCGGCGGCAAGAACATCGCCCCGCAGTATATCGAGAACCTCCTGAAGTTCTCACCCTACATCAACGACGCGGTCGTCATCGGCGACAACCGGAAATTCATCAGCGCGATCATCGTCATTGACGAGGAGTATGTGGTGAAGTTTGCCCAGGACAGGAAGGTGCAGTTCACCACCTTCGCCAGCCTGACCCGGACGGAGGAGGTTCTCCAGCTGATCCAGGAGGAAGTCGCCAAGGTGAACGCCCAGCTCGCCCGGGTGGAAAACATCCGGAAGTTCCGGATTCTCGACAAGAAGCTCTATACGGAAGACGGGGAGGTGACCCCGACGATGAAGGTAAAGCGCAAATTCATCAACACCCAGTACAAAGACCTGATCGAATCCATGTACAGGGAAGGCTGACGGAGACCGAACAGACCGGATGCCACGACGAAATGACGGCTTTCGGAACCATGGTCCCTCGGCGTGCCGTACCTTTTTCGAACCCGCACCTCCTCGCTCCGCTGCAGAGACGAAATTCGCGCTGACGTGCCCAGGCAATCCTTTCTCTTTGCCGGCGCTCCGCGGCGGGGGCAGGGTTTTTTTTTATGAGGCAGGGGCACCTTCACGGACCAGGAACTCGCGGCATTTGAGGCGCTGGATTTTTCCCGAAGGTCCCTTGGGCAGCTCCGGCAGAAAAAGGATCTTCCCGGGGGTTTTGAACCGGCCGAGGTGCTGCAGGCAGTGGTCGCGGAGCGCCTGCTCGGTGAGGGCGCACCCCGGTTTCAGCGCCACGCAGGCCAGGATCTCCTCCCCGTACCGGTCGTCGGCAATGCCCACCGCCGCCGCCTCCAGGACGGCCGGGTGCCGGTAGAGCGCCTCGTCGATCTCCCTGGGAGCGATGTTCTCCCCCCCCTTGATGATCAGCTCCTTGAGCCGCCCCGTCACAAAGACAAAGCCTTCCCCGTCCATCCTGCCCAGGTCGCCCGTGTGCAGCCAGCCGTCGGGACGCAGGGTCCGGGCCGTAAGCTCCGGAGCCTTGTAATAACCCTTCATCACATTGTCGCCGCGGATCATGATCTCCCCCTCCACCCCCCGGGGGACCTCACGGCCCGCCCCGTCGGCGATCATCGCCTCGTTTCCCACGGCCTGTCCGGGAGAGCCGTACCTGCGCCGGGCGGGGTCCAGAGGGTTGGACAGGACCGGGGCGGCCGTCTCGGTCAGTCCCATGGTTTCCACGATCGAAATGCCGAATTTCCCCTCAAAGGCCCTGTGGAGCGTCGGCGGCAGGGCGGAAGAGGCGGAACGGCCGAAGCGCACCTGCCCGAGGCGGTAGCCCTTTCCCTCGGTGTCGGTTCCGCTGAGGAGGTAGGAGATGATCGTGGGGACCACGCTGAACCAGGTGCAGCCGTAACGGGAGAGGAGCTCCCAGAAGCTGGAGGTGCTGAACCGGTGCGGCATCACGACGCTGCCGCCGCTCACCAGCGGGGCGACGACCGTCACCACCTCGCCGTTGATGTGGTAGAGGGGCAGGCAGCACAATGCCCTGTCGCCGGGCGTCAGCCGGTGGGCCAGGCTCGTGCACCGCCCGCCCGCCACCATGTTCCCGTGCGAGAGGATCACCCCCTTGGGAAGCCCGGTGGTCCCCGAGGTGTACAGGAGCAGGGCCTCATCAGCCCCGGCCACGTCCGGGAGCGCGATTCCCCGGAGGTCTTCGTGGACGGGGAAGGGGGATTCGCCGTCGATGTGGATGGGAAACAGCGTCAACGGCCGCCGCAGCCTGCCGACCGCGGCTTCCACTCGTTCCCGCTGGTCCTCCGTAAAGAACACGCCTTTCGTGTCCGAGTGGTCGGCCACGTATTCCAGCTGCGAGGGCTGGGCTTGGAGGTTCAGGGGGGAGATGACGAAGCCGCCGTACATGGCGCCCAGAAAGATCGTGACGGTCTGGTACCCGTTGGAAAGCATGAAAGAGATCTTGTCGCCCTTGCGGAATCCCCGCCGGATGAGCGCTTTGGCGAAACGGACCGAGTCCTCCCGGAGGCGCCCGAAGGTCAGATCCCTTCCCGCTTCCGGTGCGATCATGAAAGGGGCGTCGGGCCGCTCTGCGGCCTGCATGTCGATGATCTGGCGGATGGTGTGCATGGCGTCTGTCTTCTCTCGGATGCCGCAGGATTGTGCCGGTATGGATCGGAAAGCCAGTGATTCTTGCGGTGTGAGGATAGGAAAAGCCTCCCCGCATGTCAAGGATATTTTCTTGCAGGATAATAATAGAACAAGCGAACCTCTCGATGTCGCTTCATGGAGGCGCCTCCCTGGCGATCTGCGCTTGACATACAGGGCGGCATGCGGCTATCTACCGGCCGGATCGCCCAAAGCGGCATTCCGCAGAGGAGATCGACCCCGCGCTCGACGGGACTCCCGCCCTGCGAGCGGCGAGCGTCCCTGGCATTTTCAGAGGAGACAAAGACCATGATCAATCCCTGGTACTATCTCGGCTACATCATCCCCCATCTCTACACCGATCTGGACGCCTACCAGTTCTACCGGATCGCGCCCGAAGGGATGGTGCTGGTCACCACGCAGCTCAACCTGCGCGACAGAACACTGCCGGCGGTGGAGGACGAGCTGCCGACGCTTCACGAGCGGATCGATCTGCTCGGCAGGCTGGGGCGGGTGGACCGAATCGCCATATCCGGGGTGCCCCTGGCGGCTGCACTCGGCCGGAAGCGGACACTGGCCCTGCTTGAAGAGGCGGGCGACCGAACGGGTTTGCCCTGCGACACGGACCTGGAGGCCCATATCCGGGCCTTGAAACACCTGGGTGCGAACCGCATCGCCCTGGCGGTCAAATGGTCGGACGCGTTCAACCAGTCGGTGATCCGCTACCTGGCCGAGGCGGGGATCGAGGTGGTTGCCTCGCGGGCCTGGGGAAGTTCGCTCGAGGCCACCAAGTCCTCCAACGCGGGCGAGGACCATCTGCGCGCGCTGGAGGTGGGAAGGGGGCTGCTGGCGGAGGCGCCGGCGGCCCAGGCACTCATGATCGCCGGAGGACTCTGGTTTGCGATCAACGCCGTTCCGATACTCGAGGCCGAGTTCGGCAAACCCGTGACCCTGAACATCACGGCCACGACCTGGGCGGCGCTGCACGCCGCAGGCGGCCGACTGCCGCGGAGGCCGGATCCGAGGTGGGGCAGGCTGCTCGCAGGTCTTTAGGCTTTCGCGCACCCTGCCGGGCCGGATCGACAGGCACCGAAGAGGCCGGGCGGCTGTCCGGCCGGGTTCCTCCCTCCCTGTCGGCAGACGGCGCCGTGCCGTCATTCCATGCGCATTCCCGAATCCTTGACCACCTTCGCCCACTTGTCCATTTCGGTTTTGATGTACTTCGCAAGCTCTTCGGGTGTGCTGCCGATCGGATCGATCGCCTGATCGGTGAGCAGCTTGGCGTATTCCGGAGTGTTGAGCACGGCAATGGTCTCGCGGTTCAGGCGGTCGACGATCGCCCGCGGGGTGCCGGCCGGGGCCAGCAGCGAATACCAGACGCCCGAATCATAGCCGGGGACCCCGGCTTCGGCGATGGTGGGAATGTCGGGAATCGACTTGGGCCTCCGGGAGGTGGTGACGCCGAGCGCCCGGATCCGCCCGGCCTTGATGTGGCCCTGCGCGGACGCATAGGGCGCAAACAGGGCCTGGGCCTCGCCGGTCAGCAGGCCGGTGAGCGCAGGCCCGCCGCCCTTGTACGGGACGTGCAGCATCTTGATCCCCGCCATGCTCTTGAGCAGCTCCGCCGCCAGATGTCCGCCGCTGCCGTTGCCCGAGGACGCGCAGGTGATCTCGTCGGGTCGCTTGCGCGCCAGCTCCAAGAACTCCTGCACCGACCTGGCCGGAACCGAGGGGTGAACCACCAGCAGATAGGGCCCGTCGGCGAACAGGGTGATCGGGGCAAAATCCTTGATCGGATCGTAGGGGATTTTCTTGTACAGCGCAGGATTCACCGCGAGCTGGGCGGTCAGGCCCGCCACGATGGTATAGCCGTCCGGAGCGGAACGCGCCGCGGCTTCCATCCCGATCGAGCCCCCGGCACCGCCGCGGTTGTCGACGATCACCTGCTGACCCAGCCGGGCGGACAGTTGCTGAACGAAAGGGCGCATGATGGTGTCCGTGCCGCCGCCGGGGGGGTAGGGGATCACCAGCCGCAGCGGCTTGCTGGGGTAGGTCTGGGCATGGGCGGTCTGCCGGTCAGCCATCACGGGCATTGCCAGCAGCAGGACAAGCAGCGAATGTAGAAACGGTTTCATGGTCATTCTCCTTTCATGTAAAGGCCAGTGGCGCCACCGCGTCGATGTCCGTCGCCACGTCGATCACCACCAGGCGGTCGGCGGCGGATGCCCCGCGGATGGCTGCCCCGAGCTCCGACGGGCGCTCCACACGGATGCCTGTGGCGCCGAACGCCTCGGCCACTTTTGCGAAGTTGATCCTGCTCAGCCCCCAGAGCTCGAAGCTCTTTTCCGTCGGCCTGCCGCCGTAGGCCTTGTTAAAACCCCCCTTGGACTGGTTTCCGGAGTGGTTGTTGTTGATCACGATGACCGCCCTGATTCCCCAGCGGACGGCCGTTTCGATCTCTCCGACATGATACAGAAAGCCCGCGTCGCCCGTAAAGCAGAACACGGGACGGTCGGGGCAGGCGCACTTGGCCCCCAGCGATGCCGGAAAGGCCCATCCCAGATGGCCGGCGCTCCGGATGAACCCCTGGCCGGGGGCGGTCAGATCGAGAAATCCCCCGGTCCACATCCCCGAATGACCCGTGTCCGCCAGCACCAGGGCGTCCGCGGGGAGGTTTTCCGTGAGCTCCCGGCAGATCCGTTCGGGGCGGATCGGCGCGGCATCGGAATGGAGCAGCGGCGATGCCTCTGCGCGCCACTCGGCCACCGCCGCGCCGGCGCGCTCGATCCAGGCCCGACGGCCCTTTGCCGATGCACCGTCGGCCACGTCGATCAGTTTCTGCAGCGACACCTTTGCATCGCCCAGAATGGTGGCCTTGACCGGGTAGTTGCGGCCCAGAGACTCGGGGTTGATGTCGAGCTGCACCACCGGCTTTCCGTAGGCAGGCACCTGCCACATGTAGGTGGTCATCCCGCCGGCTTGACTTCCGATATAAAAGACGAGATCCGCCTCCTGAACCGTGCGGTTTGCGCTTTTGCGGGAATAGCGGCCCACCACGCCCACCAGCAGGGGATGATCGCC
>JBFMBA010000032.1:0-2919 GCA_040755475.1 Thermodesulfobacteriota bacterium | reverse complement strand
GGCATGTCGCTGCTGGAGGTGCAGAAAATCACCCGTGCGATCGCCCGGGCGGGGGTGCACCGGATCGAACCGCACAACCCGATCCGCTCTATGATCGCGGATCAGACGACCGGGGACCTCAGGCCGGAGCTCCTGGGGGAGCGGGTGCTCTCGGTCACGAACCGGTGGTCAACATGCCGGCTGGAGGCATCCATGCCGCGGAAGCGTTCCGGTCGCCCTTGAAAACAACCGGGAGATTCCCGCCCGGTGAAACCCTGACCCATAGGAGGTGGTGTGATGACAAAAAAACAGTTTTTTGTTGCCGGAGCTATCTTGACGGCTCTCCTGTGGTCGATCTCCGCCTCAGCCGTCGCCAAGGGGAAGCAGGCATCCAAAGGGGCCGGCAACGGCGGGGCCGTCTGCTACGGGTGTCACGAGGAGATCAAGCAACTCAAGGAGGGCTCGAAGCACGCGAAGCTCGCCTGCGCGACCTGCCACAACCGCTTTGAGGCGCACATGGACGATCCGGAGAAGCACAAGCCGGTCACCGTGATCGATCAGCGGCTCTGCGGGAAATGCCACAGAAACCAGACGGAGAGCTTCTATCATGTCAACCGCGACGGCGGCGCCCGCCGGGAAAAAGGCGTCCCGACCGGCCGCTCGCCCCTGCAGGACAAGCTCCTGGCTCCCCACGGGTTCACCTTCGAGCACAACGAGCCGCGCGGCCATGCCTACATGGTCATCGACCAGTTTGTCGTGGACCGCTTCCAGGGCGGCCGGTTCCAGTTCAAGAAGGGCTGGAGGGGCATCGACGAAACCGGCCGTACCTGGGACGTGCTGACCGACAGGGGCCCGGACTTCCGGCTGAAGGAAACCGCCATGGCCGGCAATCCGACGTGCATCCAGTGCAAGTCCTCGGACCACATCCTGAAGTGGCGATTCATGGGCGACAAGGATCCCAGGGCCAAATGGGACCGTACCTCGAACATCGTGGACGTGGCCAAGGACACCCACAACCCGGTCGCCTGCATCCACTGCCACGATCCGCACGGCGCCCGGCCCCGCGTGGTGCGAGACGCCCTGATCCAGGCCATCGAGCGGGATCCCAAGAACAACCTCTTCGCCAGGGGGGGCAATACGGACCTGAAACCGGTCTCTTTCCGGGACGGCTTCCGAAAAATCGGCCTCCTGGGGAAGAGCGATTCGCGGATGATGTGTGCCCAGTGCCACGTGGAATACAACTGCAACACCGGGTTCCAGTGGAGCGACGGGAAGCCCGTCCCGTACGCCGACCAGCGCACGAACCATTTTCCCCTCAAGGGCCCGCTGGATCTCCTGAAACACTACAAGGCGCTCGATTTCTTCGACTTCAGGCACGCGGTGACCGGTGCGCGGCTCATCAAGCTCCAGCACCCCGAGGCGGAAACCTACGCCGGCAGCGTCCACGACAGGGCCGGGGTTCAGTGCCACCAGTGCCACATGCCCAAACAAAAAGGGAAAGACGGCAAGGTGTTCTCGACCCACGGCGTGGTCAAGCCGAAGTTGAACGTCAAGGCCTCCTGCCTCGGCTGCCACCGGGACAGCACGGTCGAGAAGAAACTGTATGAGATCGAGTCGATCATCAACTACACCCGGGGGAAAATGCGCAAAGCGGAGTACTGGCTGGGCGAGCTGATCGACGCCTATGCCGCCGCGCAGCGTCTCGGGGTTGCGCCGGGCGTCCTGGACCAGGCCCGGGAGAAGCACGAGGAAGCCCACGTCCTGTGGGAGTTCTGGACCGCCGAGAACTCCGACGGCTTTCACAACCCCGGCCTGGCCCGCGAAAGCCTGACCGGGTCCATCGCCGTCTCCAAGGCCGGCGTCAAGCTGCTCAACGACGCCATGGCGGCGATCAGGAAATGAGGGCCTTGTATAAAAGAGGCACACTAAAACAAATGAGGAGGAAAACATGATGACCCGTATCCTGAGCAGTCTCTTGATGATCTGTTTGATCGCAACCGGTGCATACGCACAGGGCTATCCGACCAAACCGGTCCGCATCATCGTCCCGTTTCCGCCGGGGGGCAGCGTCGACACCGTCGCGCGCGTCGTGGGCCAGAAGCTGACCAACGCCCTCGGACAGCAGTTCGTCATCGAAAACCGCGCCGGCGCCTCCGGGAACATCGGCACGGCGTACGCGGCGAAGGCCGCTCCGGACGGCTATACGCTGCTCATGAGCAGCTCGCCCCCGCTGGCGGCGAACGTTCACCTGTTCGCCAAACTGCCCTTTGACCCCGCCCTAGACTTTGCGCCCGTCATCCTGATCGCCAACCAGCCCAACGTGCTGGTGCTCCATCCCTCGGTCCCGGCGGCGAACGTCAAGGAACTGATCGCACTGGCCAAGTCGCGGCCCGGCAAGCTGACCTTCGGCACCTCCGGCGTCGGCGCGTCCCAGCATATCGCCGCGGAGCTCTTCATGATGATGACGGGGGTCACCATGAAGCATGTCCCCTACAAGGGCGGCGGGCCGGCGATGATCGACCTGGTGGGCGGGCACATCGACCTGATGCTGGAGACCGCGCCCTCGGCCATCCCCTTCGTCCAGTCGGGGAAGATCAAGGCGCTGGCCGTAACGACCACGCAGCGCTCGGGTATGCTGCCCACCGTGCCGACGCTGGACGAGTCGGGTCTGAAGGGCTATGAATTCCGCGGCTGGATCGGGCTGGTCGCGCCCGCCAAGGTGCCCCAGGAGATCATCACAAAACTGCATGAGGTCGTCCAGAAGGAACTGGGCGGCGACCTGCGCGATCAGCTCGTCAAGATGGGCCTCGACGTGGCCGGCGGCACACCCGATCAGTTCGCGGCGTTCATCCGCAAGGACTCGGCCATGTATGGCAAGATCGTCAAGGCGACCAACATCACGCCGCAGTGAGCAGCGCCGGGGCGCTTCCGCCCGCGGGC
>JBFMBA010000031.1:0-12189 GCA_040755475.1 Thermodesulfobacteriota bacterium | reverse complement strand
GGAGTGGAAGTTGCGTGGGAGGTTGAAGGTCCTGTGCTTTCGGTAAAATCAGCGGTTTGGGTGGACCGGGAGAAGCCGCCGTTGACCCCGGTGCCGAGGGGGTGACCGGCGATGGGGTTTCCTGCGGAGCCAGTTGAATGACTGCGCTGTCACCGGTGCCGTATTCACGAAGGCCCCCTTCTCTGGGGTCCGCATGCAGAATACCCGCGCACGCCGATGTCAACAAGAGGCATGTGAGAACGAGGGAACTAAAGGGCAGAAGCTTGCGCTGTCGAACAGATCGTTTTTCCAACATCTCTTCTGTCATCCGATTGGATCCTCCCATGTGAACAGTGGAACAGCCCTGCGTATTGAAGCGTGTAAGGATCGTCACGCTACGTCATTCCCAGCTCGTTACATCCCTGTCTTCGCCCTCTCCTCCGGAGGTTCCGTCACGGCCATAGGAGAAAAGGTCATACTCGCCGTGGGATCCGGGGCATTGGTAGTGAAAGGGTTTGCCCCATGGATCGGTCGGCACCGCCTTCTTCAGGTAGGGTCCGTCCCACTTCTCTATCCCTGTATTGACCATCAACGCATTCAGACCTTCCTGGGTTGTCGGGTATCGACCAACGTCCAGGCGGAAGTGATCCAGACCCTGCCCGATCAGCTCGATCTGGGCGCTGCAGGCGGACTGCTTGCCCTTTCCAAGTTTGGGGAACAGTCTCGGACCGACAAGCGCCGCCAGCAGCGCGATGATGACCATGACGACGAGCAGTTCGACAAGGGTGAAACCTTTCCTGTTCGTCTCCGGGGGTGCAATCCCGGAGCCCTGACCCGCCGGAGGGGGTGAGGGGACCCATAAACAAGACAGTCCTTCCCCGCGGGGCCGTCCCGCTTTGTGTACGGAGAATTCACATCGCTTCCTATTGGTCATCATTTCCCTACCTCTGATCCCAAAGTCAGACAGACATCGTGTGTGTGCCGCGCGAACGCAGCCGTATCGTTCATGGAGCTTCATGGTAATTGAAACGGATTCCAGATCATCCCTCCTCATGGTCTGTTCATGACCGGCGGTATGGGCACCGGGGCCGGGGGCACCGGCGGAAAATACTGCATCGCGGGCTGTCTTGGCTGTCCTGCCGGAGTCATCGTTGACGCGGGTTGAGAAGGGGGCCTTCTGGAGGTGGAGGGGGACGCCGGCGGAGCAGGTTGCATCGCGGGGGGCCGCTGCACCTGCTGGGGGGGCATGGAGGGCCTTGGCATCGCCTGGGTGGGAGCAGTTGCCGGCTGCGAAGGCGCCCTGGTGGGTCCCGTGATCTCGCCCTTCCGGTCCTTCAGCTCGTCCAGATAGAGGGTCATCTGCTCCTCGCCGTTGGCCAGCACCACCATGGTCTCGGTTATTTGCCTGAGCACGTAGCCGCTGACGGGATCGCCTTCTTTGACGACGATGTGCGGTGCGCTCCGGCCCGGGGTTTTTTGCGCCGCCTTCTTGTCTGCCAGATAGGCGATCTTTAATTCACCGGTAATCATCGTGCCGTGCAGGACCAGCTCCGGCCTGGGCTGTGGTGATACGGGGGGCTTTTTCCCCTCGGGAACGGCCCGGTCCGGGTGGAAGAGATTCTGCTCTCCTATCAGGGCGTAATCGGCTATCGGCGGTTTGGCCGGCTCGTCCGCAGTCGAAGGCAACTCCAGCGCAATTTCCCTCGGCTTCGGCACTTCTGCGGAGGTCGGGGTCTCCAGGAGCGGCCCCAGAAAGTGGATGAAAAAGCCGATGACAGCCGCCGCAAGCAGCAGATTCAGAACGTTGAAGTTCCGCAGTACATCACGCCTCGAATGCATACTCATCGACCTGACGTCATAGCCGAAACCTTGAACTTCACCATCAGCTCCCGGGGCTCGCGCAGGTTGCGAACCCTCACATCGAGTTCCCTCATGAGCAGGGTCACCTTATGGGTTTCAAACAGATAGAGGATGTCGTGCAGCGCTTTGGTCTCGGGCAGGATCGTGTCGACGCTGACCGTGATCACCCTGAGGCGGCGCAAGTCCTCCGGTTTCTCCACCCGCTCGCTCGAGACAGTCCCCCCCTTGCCGACGATGATCCCTTTGATCATGTTCTGAAGGTTGGCGGCGGCAACCGAAGGGGTCTGTCCTTCCACCATTCTCGATTCTTCGCCCCTGCGCGACTCCTTCAGGGCATGGATCCGGTTTTCCAGCGCCCCCTTCTGGGTGATGGTATTGACATACTTCTCGAGCGTTTTTTCTTTCGACTCCCTGAGTTCCTGAAGGGATTGCAGATCGGCCCGGATTGCCACATAAACGTAATCATGGAAGGCGACCGCGGAGAGAACGACCACAAGAGGCAGGAGCCAGTACAACATTTTACTGTTTTTTCCCATTCTTCCCCTTTGGCTCCTCTCTTTTGACCCCTTCGAGTTCCGCGCGGATGACGAATCGGTCCCTGTTCATTCTTGCGTCGCGGATCGTTGGTGAGGTGAATTCAACCTTGGAAAAAAACGGCGAGGCTTCGATTCGGGGCAGAATATCCGTAGCCGATGTCGCGTATCCCTCTATGGACACATTCGCGTCGCTCAGATGAACCCGCGTGAGCCACACGCTTCCGGGCAGGATGACGGTCAATTCCCTTACAATCTGCAGCGTCTGCTGTTTGCCCCGTCTGAACCCCTCGACCGCGTTGAACTCGTCCAGCAATCCGCTGTATTCCTTCCTCAAAGAATCAAATTTCTTGATCGCGTCCTTTCTCGCCGCGATCTCCTGGTCGATGGACGCGACCCTTTGACCCTCCAGATGCAGGGGCAGATAGAGGGTAAGCAGTCCCATCAGAAGCAGAGCCGCAACCAGGACAACCGTCAGCGCCAGCGGCGTGGCTGTCTTTGCTGCTCTTCCAGATTGCAGGAGGTTCATCGCCTTTGATTTCGCCCATAACGAGGAGAGGATGCCGCCGACGGCGCCATGCGGCACGTCATCGCGTGCGGTTTCTCCCTTCACTCCCGGAAGAACCAGGTTGGCATCGTTCAGCGCCTGGACAGGGATCCGGAGCTGTCTCTCCAGGGGGGCATAGGGTATGCCGTTATGCGAATGAACCATCAGTTGGGGCGTGAGATCCTGTTGCTCCATCTTCTCGATCCAGGGGACGATCTGCTCCGCCACCTCGGCCAGGTGGGATTCATCGGGACTGCTGCCGTTGAAGGAACCGGCGTGTCCGGAAACAATGACACCGGACTGAATCAGTCCGCATTCGTAAGTCCCGTGACCGATATCCAGATAGATGAGATCATCCTCCCGCCAGGCATAGTGGAGACATGTCGAGACGGCGGCAAGGCCCGTGTCGATTTGTTTCACGGCCAGTCCCCTTTCCGCCAAAGCCCTGATGTAGGGATCGAGGGTCTCCTTTTTCGACGCAGCGACCGCAATCTGAAGCTTCCCCGCCGCCTCTTTCAAGATCCTGTAATCATAGTAGGCATCATCGGGGCCAAAGGGGGTGATCCGGTCCAGTTCACAGGCGACCACCTCCGGCAGATGCTCCCTGACGGCTGCAGGCAACTCCGTGGTCTGAATGACGGTCCATGCCTTGGGGATGCACAGCATCACCTGCGGATCCGCCAGTTTCGCCTGGACGCAATAGAGAGAGGCCGTGGAAGCCACTGTATCCGGCGATGGGTAACTGAGTTCCTGGGTCCGGTAGGTCTTGAAATCGATGATCCGGACGCGGTTGAAAAAACGGGAACCGTGGGCGATTGACAGACAGTCCATGCCCACGGCAATGGAGATCTGTTTTCGCAGGATGAAGACCTCGTTCGCGGGGCTGAAGGCAAGGACATGTTTCAGGGTGCGTCCGATTCTGCGGAGATCTGACCGCATGTCGCGCGATGTCGAGGTATCCCCGAAATGGCTATGGCTCATGACCCCACCGCGGCGGGACTTCTGAAATACATCATCCGGCACTTCTGGTTTCCTTCAATGGCCACGATTGCCCGGATGGCGTAATGGCGTTTCTCGTTACCCTTATAGCCGATCGCCTCAATGGCGTACACATTGGATTCCGCCATCGTGACATAAGGTGCGAGGGCATTGAACTCGCCTCCGATCCATCCGGCGATAGGCTGGACCCTCGCGGCGGGGGCCAAATCGCGATACTCCACGATACGCTGGAGCGTGTCGTCCGTCATCCCCGGAATGGCCCGGAGGACCTCCTGCGGCGCCGCACCCAGATTGATTTTGTCGGTCTTCGAGTGGATGGTGCAAAAATCGAGAATCCCTTTTCCATCCGCGCTTCCGTACAGTATCGGCTTCGTCATCCCCCGCACGAAGACCAGCTCCTCGAGGCTGTCGAACGGGGCATTCTTTGCCTTGTAGGGCTTCGGCAGCGACTGGTAGTGATCGTCCTCGGCGCCGTTGAGCCTGTGAAGGTTGTCCCGGTCCTTCCAGTCCAGGATGGAATCGACAATGATGCTCGCCGTTTCTTCCGCCACACCGCTGTTCATGAGCAGATTCTTCAGGATGATGCCGTTGTTGTCCGTGAGGGTGTTCAGGTTGATCTTTCCCGATTCGTCCGAGATCCTGATGCGGTAATGGCCATCCGCCATTTCCGAGGTGTATGGGCGTCCGTCGGCCTGGTATACCTCGAACCCCTCGAGGAGGACCTGCTGGTTGCGGTTGGCATTCCGATAAAAAAGCTCCATGATGCCCCGCCGGAGTCCCGCCTCGGCCAGGAACTTGTGCTCCAGCTCTTCCTTCACCGACAGCGTGGCCAGAGCTTCGGCCCGGGTGAGCAGGGACAGGGACAGCGCCGCCATGGACAGCAGGACGACGATCCAAAGCACGAGAATAAGGGCGATGCCCCGCTCCGAAGGCCGTGCGGTCACAACCATGCACTCCTTTGTGTTCTGCGGCATGATTGAATGGCCCATCCTGGTCATTTCTTCATCCTGGCGGAGAGGGGAACGCGGAGTTCTCCTGCTCCGCCGTCCCTCGACAAACTCACCTTGATCTGCTCCGGATATCGGGTATTGTCCGACCATTCATCCGACCATTTTCCTTCCTCATCCGTCACCTCTCTGCCGAAGTAGGAAAAAGACAGGGTTTTCAGGTCGTCAAAAAGCCGGGTCTCCTGCACCTCCTCCCTGCCGGCGGATCGTTCCGAGGCATAGAGGATCAATGTACCATCGCTGCCGGTTTCCAGCCGGTACGATACGATGACGCACCCCCTTTCTCCTCCCCAGATCGACTGGTTCGTGGCGAACTGCAGGTTTGCCGCGTCCCCTTTCAGATACAACTTCCTGGCGCCGTCTTGATCGTCATAGGTCAGCGGCGCCGAGGATTGAAGCTGGGCCATGACGATGCTGCGTGATGTCCTGTAACGCTCGAGGACATCCATTTTCCTTTCGGCGGCGCTGATTGAGCGAAAACCCAGCCTCAGGGCGCCTCCGAGAATGACAATGACCAGCAGGAAAAGGGTCATCGAAATCAGCAATTCCAAGAGGGTGAACCCGTTCTCCCTCGGTGCTTGCCGGTGAATTCCCGCCTCCGCCCCGACCCTCCCCCGTCGAGGGGCGGGAATCGTTGGACTTGCTGCCCGGGTATCCGTTCTTGCGATCATCATTTCTGTTCGACGGTGCTCCGGTTGTCGGTCCTGTTGACCACCTTCAGCGTCCTGAGAGTCATGGATTTTTTCCGCATGGCGTTTCCCCAGGAAAAGACCATCTCGATCTGGAGAAGCTTGATCGGCAGATTATCCGTTCTTTCCCCCTGGGTTTCCGACACCCTGACCTCCACCTGGTAACCCGCATCCGTCTGGTCTTTCCAGGACGTCTCCTCTATCTTCTCGCTTTCCACGATCTCCCGCATGACGGATTCGGCATGGGGCAACGCCGTCATGTACTCCTGCGACATGCCGATCACGCGCAGATTCGACGAAAAAAGCTGCACCAGGTAGACGACGGCGAATCCCATGACGGTCAGGGCCACCATGATCTCGATCAGCGTGAATCCCCGCTCATATGTGATCCGTCCGCGTATCATGCCCGCATTTAATCCCTATTCCTGCGACTGATCAGAAATCCCGTCACCGGATCGGGTTTTATGGAGATATGGCGCTGGTCCGCCGTCAACATCATGGCGCCGCCGTCGATGCCCCCGAAGGGTGAAAAGATCAGGCGGTGGATCCCCTGGTCCGTGTCACCGGTCAGGGGATCGTCGATCGTGAGACGTACCTTCTCCGGTATCTTTCGCGCCGGCCTCCCGTCGATGCCGTAGCGTCCCGCGTCCAGATCCACGACGAGCGTCTGTTTCACCATGTGAATTCTGGCCAGCGTCCTGGCCTGCCTCATCATCGCCGATATCTCGCGCACCGTGGCGTCGAGCCTCGCCGCAGGCAGCCGGCTCATCATGGCGATGATCCCCATTCCCGTGATGAGGACGGCAAGGAAAAGAACGATCATCAGTTCGAGCAGGGTAAACCCGCCTGCCGCATTCAGTTTCGGGGTTTGCCGACGCATAAAAGGCTTCGTGTCACCTCTCCGCGATCCTTGCGTTCCGACGGGAGTGTTCCTCTGTGTCGCGCGATCAGAGGGGCACATCCGTGATGCTGAAAATGGCCATCAGCATGGAGACGACAATGAACCCGATAACGAGACCCATGAAAAGAATCATGGCCGGTTCGAGAAAACTCACGAATCGCTTCACCGATTCGCGGAGGCTTTTTTCATAGACGACGGCCACCTTGACGAGCATCGTGTTCAGTTGGCCCGTCTCCTCCCCCACCTTGATCATGGACAGGGCCAGGGCGGGAAACACGCGGACTTCGGCAAGAGGCTGGGCGATCCCCTTGCCCTCCTTGGCGTCCTTCATGACCGCGTCGATCGCCGAGGCCATCACCCGGTTGTTCATCACATCCCGTGCGTTTTTCAATGACTGCAACAAAGGGACGCCGCTTGTCATCAATGTCCCCAGGGTCCGGCAGAATCTGGCCGTTTCCAGCTTCACGAGAACATCCCCTAGGAGCCTCAGTTTCAGGCGATCCCACTGATAACGGCCGGCATCGGACCTGATATAGGTTCGGGCAGCCGCGACACCCGAGAGGGCCACTATGAGGAGCAGCCAGGAGATGGAACCCACGGCCCCGGTGACGGCCAGAAGGATTTTTGTGGGCAGGGGCAGGGTCCCGCCCAGTTCCGCAAAGATCGTGGAAAACCGGGGCAGGACGAAGGCGAACAGCACGACAATCGACATGATGCCCGTCAGCATCAGAATGGCCGGATAGATCATGGCCGACACGACATGGTCGCGCAGCTCTTTCGATGATTCCATGAATTCTCCCAGCCGCTCCAGCACATTCTGCAGGATACCGCCCGATTCCCCCGCCCGGACCATGTTGACGTACAGTTTGGGGAAGACCTTCGGATGCTTTTGCAGGGCATCGGAAAACGAGCTTCCCTCCCGGATGGACTTGAGGATGGCCTGCGCGACCTGCTGCGTCGGTCCGCTTCCGGAGATGTCCGAGATGATGTGGAGCCCGCGGTCGAGGGGCAAGCCTGCGTCCAGCAGGGCAGATAATTCGGTCGTGAATGTGATGAGATCGATTTTTCTGGACCGTAACGATGCCTTTGCCCCGTCTCTCAGGCCTTCCTTATGGGCCTTCAGGGCGAGCGGAATGAAACCGTTGCCCTTCAGTTTCGCTGCGGCGGACTGCTGGTCTTCGGCCTCGATGGTCCCTTCCTGTATCGTTCCCTCCAGTGTCGCTGTCCGGTACACGAAGATCACGACTCATATCTCCTGGGTGACACGGAGGACCTCGTTCAGCGTGGTCCTCCCCTCGATGACCTTCCGGATGCCGTCCTCGAGCAGTGTCCTCATCCCCCTCTGTCTTGCCGCATGACGGATCTGGCCCGCGTCCCTTTTCATGACAATCAGTTTCCGTATCTCATCGGTCACCGGCAGAAGCTCGAAAATGCCCATTCGGCCGAGATACCCCGTCCGGGAGCATTTCTCGCAGCCCCGGCCATGATAGAGAACCGCGTGTCCATCGATGCCCAGGGCACGAAACGCTTCTGTGTTCGGCGCCTGGAGATCGACCTCCCTGCAGTGGGGGCAGATGACCCGCACCAGGCGTTGCGCCAGAATGCCCCGCATCGTCGATGACAGGAGGAAGTTTTCCACGCCGATATCCAGGAGTCGGGTGATGGCGCTCGGTGCATCGTTGGTGTGCAGGGTGGAAAAAACAAGATGCCCCGTCAACGCGGCCTGGATGGCGATGTCCGCCGCCTCGAGATCGCGTATCTCGCCGATCATGATGATATCGGGGTCCTGCCGGACGATATGGCGCAGCGTGTTGTTGAAATGCAGCCCGATCTGCGGTTTCACCTGGATCTGGTTGATCCCCTTGATCTGGTATTCCACCGGGTCTTCCACGGTGATGATTTTTTTGTCCGGTGAGTTGATCTTGTCGAGGGCACCGTAGAGGGTTGTGGTTTTTCCGCTCCCCGTGGGACCCGTCACCAGGATGATGCCGTGCGGTTTGCCGATGAGCTGATGGAATGTGAGAAGGGTGTCGGCGGAAAAGCCCAGCCGGGTGAGATCGATGACGATCTGTTCTTTGTCCAGAATCCGCATCACCACGCTCTCGCCGTACATGACCGGGATGCTCGAGATCCGGAGGTCGATCTCCTTCTCGTTGACGCGCAGCCGGATCCGCCCGTCCTGGGGGAGGCGCCGCTCGGCGATGTTGAGCTTCGCCATGATCTTGATCCGCGAGATGATCGCCGCCTGCAGGCGCTTGGGCGCCGTTTCACTGTCGTACAGGATGCCGTCGATCCGGTAGCGGATCTTCAGTTCATGCTCATAGGGTTCGATATGGATGTCGCTCGCCCGGGCTTCAACGGCCCGCGTGATGAAGAGGTTCACGAGACGGATGATCGGCGCTTCCGAGGCGATATCCTTGAGCCGCTCCGCGTCCTCCTCGTCCTCGTGGATATACTCCAGCCCGGCCTCGTCGATATTCTCGATGATCTTGTTGAAATCCTGGGCTTGCTTGCCGTAGAAGCGGTTGATGTACTCCTCGACCATCCGCTCATCGCTCGTATAGACCTTCACCGGTGAGGCAAAGGCGACGGTGAGGGCGTCGATCGCAGACCGGTTTGCGGGATCGGCAACGAGCACGCTCAGGACGTTGTCCCGGAACTCCAGCGGGACGATCCGGTTCTCCTGGATAAAGCGCGCCGATATGCCGTCAAGGACAAAAGGCACCTTGGGCAGCTCATCGGGACTCAAACGTTCGATCTGTCTTCCCATGGGCGTTCGCCGATACATCGATGCATGATCATCCCGTTCATGGCCATGAGGCGCCGTGAGGACCGTCAAGGCTAGATCGGCTGCTCTGCCGACCGTTCAGGGGACAGTCGCAGATCTTGTGATGACCAGTGCGCGGCTCGAGCCGTTGGACAGCGAGGCGCGGACCGAATCGTATACCGCTATGGTCGGGGAGTTGCCGCCCGCCCTGTAGAGCGCTTCCGCGACCCCCCCGGGATCCGTATGGACCGTAATGCCGGAAACGCAGGTGTTCGCAGCATTGATGAAGCAGGCGCCGCTTTCGTTCGTCGCCATGGCAAAGGTGACCGGTTCGCCCACCTGGGGGTTCGGTGTGCCGGCTCCATCGGTTACCGTCGCGGTGATCACGGCGGTCTGCCTCGCCGCAACGGTCGTGCTCGATCCCTCGAGTTTACTGATGCGCGCACCGATGATGCTGCCCGATTTTGTGATGACAATGGCTGAAGACATCCCATTATCCAGGGTCGCCTGGATCGTGTCGTTACTGTAATTGTTCCCCGCCGTATAGACCGTCATGGCGACGCCCTTGCCGTCCGTTTTTTGCGTCAGGGCGCTCAATTGCGCACCATTTTGCGTCAGCAGTCGGAAGGTCACGTTCTCACCCCAGGCAGGCTCCGTCACCGCGGCCTCTGCCGCGGCTTCCGCCTCTCTGCCGACCGCTTTGACAACCGTCGCCGTAATGACGGTGCTGCCTCCGGGCGCCACGGTTTCAGGTGCCGCCTTCAACTCCGTGATTTGTGCGGTGGGATCGCCGCTGGTGTCGCCGCAGCCCATCGAGAGGAGCACACAAAAACAGGCAGACGCAAAAAGGCATTTCCGCATCGTTGCACCTCTGGGAAAGAAGACATGTGATGAATTGGCGGGATTATAGTGTTCTTCGTATAGGAAATCAATAGTTATGTGATGCAATCTTGCTGCTTAAATTTGTTTTATTTCAATGGGGGATTATGATATCATTTTCCTATATCAACAAAAGCACGGTCGGAAAACGGGCGTGACGAAAATGCGATTCAAACCGCAGACAGCCGGGGGATTCACCGCGATCGAGATCATCGCGATTCTTGTGGTCGTGGGTATCCTGGCCGTGATCGTCATCAGCAGGGCGATGAGCGGCGCGACCGCCAGCAGGGTGGCCCAGGAGAGCGTTCTCAAGACCCATATCCGGTTTGCCCAGGCCACGTCCATGAAGCAGGGCGCGCTATGGGGGATCAAAAGCGACGGCACGGACTACTGGCTGTTCAGGAACAACAACCCCGACGCCGTGGCCAACCAGCAACCCCTGCCCGGTGAGAGCAACGTGAAAATCCGGCTGGCCGACAGGCAGATCGCGGTCAACGCCTTCACCGTGTTCTTCGACGCCATCGGACGGCCCTACACGGCGTACACGGATGTGGTCATCAACACGCCGGTCAGCGCCGCCAATCCCGTTTCCATTACCGTGAACTCCATCCCGGCCAGCTCGCCGGTTACCTTCGGGATCACGCCCGAAACGGGGTTTATGCCATGAGCTTCCTGCCACGCGTCCGGGCGCCCCTGGCGGCGGGATTTTCGCTGATCGAATTGATTATCGCCATAGTCGTGGGTTCGCTGGTCGGTGTGATTTTCTACAACTACATGGGGACGCAGTTCGTCCGCAGCAGCGACCCGATCCATATCACCCGATACGAGGGGTTGGCCGAAATGTGGATGGAGCGCATCATGTCCGACTACGTCCGGGAGATGAACGCGGCGACCTACCCGACGGCGCTGTCCACCATCTTTGCCCGGAACTATTACGCCAACCCCTACAACATGCCGGCCGACGTGACGTTGATTCGGACCTACGTCACCTACGACGGGTCGGGGAACGAAGTCGCGGTCACGGGAGGCGGCACGAGCAACAACCTCAAGGTGACCGTTCAGGCCGCAGGGCACGATCTGACCGTCATTCTCACGGCCGGACGGGTCACCAGCGGCGATCCGGTCACCTACTACTGAGCGGCGACATGCGAAAGCGGCAGGGCGGATTCACACTCATCGAGATCATTCTCACGCTGGTGCTGATCAGCGTCCTGAGCGTTTTTACCGGTCTGTTCCTGACATCCTTCATCACCAGTTATTATCTGGTCCGGAACAACACCGACACGGCGCTCAAGGCCCAGATGGCCATGGACCGGATCAGCATGGAGCTCAAGGACGTGACCGCCGTGTCCGCAGTCACGGTCAATTCGCTGATCACCTATACCAATCCCTTGGGTGCGGGCAGAACGATCAAACGGGTGGGATCGAACCTCTACCTCTCCACGCCGGCGGACAACATCCTCATCGACGGCGTGCAGGCCTTTCAGTTGAACCCTGCGTACGGGAACGTCTATAACATCGCCGCCAACGACATGGCCTATATCGATGTGGGCTTTACCGTCACGGGGCATCCCCCGTTCAGCACGCGCATTTTCCCGAGGAACAGGATTCCCTATCCGTGACCGGACAATCCGTGCGCAAGCCCCGCCCCCGGACGGGGTTGAAGGATACACCCAAAGGCGAACACCGTGATGCCGGGAGGCCCCGCCCTGCGGGAGAACCCATTCATTAGGAGAGGCAGAGCCATGCGTCGGACCCTTCCAATGTCAGGCCCTTTGTCCCCCCTGAAGGCGAGCGGAGGCACGAAAGGCAGCATCCTTGTTTTCCTGATCGTCCTGATCGTCGTCTTCACGGTCCTGGGCGCGGGGATGGTGTCCATGTTCGGGTCCTCCGTCATGAGCGTTTTTGCTTCCAACAATATCCGCAGGGCGGGTTATCTGGCGGAATCGGGCCTGCGGTACACCGTGAGCGAGGTCCGAAACGCGGCGGCATCGGCGCGGGAAACGGCGCTTACTGCCATCGACGACG
>JBFMBA010000030.1:0-4336 GCA_040755475.1 Thermodesulfobacteriota bacterium | reverse complement strand
CCATGACCCTTCCATTGGCCAATGGAAGGGTCATGTCCCCCTGTTGAAGCTCGCCGAAGATCCGCTGGAAGCGCTGCACAATCAACAGCCGTCCCCGGGGCAGGTTCCAGGTACCGTCCACCTTCGCCGGCACGATCCAGAGGTAGGCCCTGCAGAAGGTGTTGTTGCACCCCTCCTGCTGTGTCACATGAACGGTCTGATCGGCTTTCCACTCCGCCATGTCGAAGGAATTGGAAACAATGCGCGTACCGGGCTTGAGGTCAAGAATTCTGGGACGAAGCTTCAGGTTGAGTTCGGGCAGCAGGAACATGGTGATTACGGTCGCCCGGGAGAAATCGCTCTCGAAAAGATCCGCCTTGACAAACTGCGCCCGGTCGGAAAGGCCGGCTTTGGCCGCATGCTGTTTGGACAGGGTAACCAGATCGGCATCATATTCGATGCCGAGCGCGCGAGCCCCCCGCCGCGCAGCGGTGATGACGATGCGACCGTCGCCCGAGCCCAGATCGATCAGGTAATCCTGCGGTGTGACCTTGGCCATGTCCAGCATCCTGTCGGTGAGGATCTGTTCGGTGGGTACCCACACCACGTCCTTGCCTTCCTGATACGGCCTCGGTTCGTAAACGCTTTTTTCGGGTTGCGCCTGGGCAAAGAGGTTTGCGGCGGCCAGGCAGAGGCAGGCTGTGAATGCGAGACGACGCAGGGCAGGGGAGAGGCCCATGGGGATGCTCCTTCACAGGGGGATGTTGTTGTGCTTCTTGGGGAGTCGCGTTTCCGCCTTGTCCTTGAGCGCCTCGAGGAGGGCGGCGATGCGCCTGCGTGTGTCCCGCGGCCGGAGGATCTCTTCGATGATGCCGAGCCCGGCGGCGAAATAGGGGTTGTTGAACTGCGCCTCGTAGGAGCGGACCAGTTCGCTGCGCCGGGCGGCCGGGTCGGCGGCCTCGGTGAGTTCCCGCCGGTACACCACGTTGCAGGCCCCCTCCGCCCCCATCACGGCGATTTCGGCGGTGGGCCAGGCAGCCACGTAGTCGGCGCCGAGCTGTTTGCTGCACATGCCCAGATAGGCGCCGCCATAAGCCTTGCGCGTGACCACCGTGAGCTTCGGGACCGTTGCCTCCGAATAGGCATGGAGCAGCTTGGCGCCGTGGCTGATGATGCCCGACCACTCCTGGTGCGTTCCGGGCATGTAACCGGGAACATCGGTAAAGGTGAGGAGCGGGATGTTGAAGGCGTCGCAGAACCGGATGAACCGGGAGGCCTTGTCCGACGCATTGACGTCCAGAACCCCGGCGTTGAAGCGGGGATTGTTGGCGATGACGCCCACCGGTCTGCCCATGATCCGGATGAAGGCGACGACGATGTTCCTCGCCCAGAGTTCGTGCGGTTCGAAGAGGTCCCCGTGGTCCGCGACGGCCGCGATGACCTGCTTCATGTCATAGACCCGGTTGGCCCTGTCCGGAATGATCGCATCCAGTTCGGGACAGTCTCTCCCGGCGCTGTCCGTGCAGGGGGCCAGGGGGAGAGGGCTGTGGCAGCTGTCCGGCAGGAAGGAGAGCAGGATCCTGATTTTGGCCAGGCAGTCGGCGTCGCTCTCGGTGGCGAAATGACAGACGCCGCTTTTGGTCGCGTGGGCGACGGCGCCTCCCAGCTCGTCATGGCTCACCTCCTCGCCGATCACCGCTTTGACCACATCGGGGCCGGTGATGTACATGTAGCTGCGCTTCTTGACCATGAACACCCAGTCCGTCAGGGCGGGGGAGTAGACGGCACCGCCCGCCGTGGGCCCCATGATGGCCGTGATCTGGGGTATCAGGCCCGATGCGACCGTGTTCCGGAAAAAAATGCCGCCGTATCCCTCCAGGGAAGGCACGCCTTCCTGGATGCGGGCGCCGCCCGAGTCGTTCAGCGAAACGAAAGGCTTCCGGGCGGCCAGGGCCATGTCCATGACCTTCCAGATTTTCCGGGCGTGCATCTCGCCGAGGCTCCCGCCGGCGCTGGTGAAGTCGTGGGCGGCGGCGAAAACGGTCCGGCCGCCCACCAGACCGAAACCGGTGATTACCGCGTCGGCGGGAATCGACTTGTCCCCGAGCCCGAAGAGCGTCGAGCGGTGCTTGACGAAAAGCTGGATCTCCTGAAAGGTGCCCCGGTCAAAGAACAGGTCGAGCCGCTCCCGCGCGGTGAGTTTCCCCAGTTCGTGCTGCTTGCGGATCAGTGCCTCTCCGCCCATTTTCATCAACTCGGATTTTTTCGCTTCGTAGTCGGTGATTTTTTCCGTCGTCACGTTCCGTCGATCCTTTTCCACAGGGCTCTCCTCGTTGATTCCCGGTCGCCGGCCAGGCGACACGGCGAAACCCCGCCGCCCAGGATATGCCTTGACCTGAAGCGGCGCCATCGGTTATACATCTATACCAGCGTCAAGGGCTTTTTATCAACTGATTTCCTCATCGACCCGCAGCGGCCGGCAGAAAGGAGAGACCATGAAGTTCATAGACGAGATGGACATTAGGGGGAAAAAAGTCCTGTTCCGGTTCGATTTCAACGTTCCCTTCGACAACATCGGGAATATCGCCGACGACACCCGGATCCGGGCTGTCCTGCCCTCGGTCAACTATGCCCTCGATGAGAACGCCCGGGTGATCATCATGTCCCATCTGGGCCGGCCGAAAGGCAAGGTGATGGCCGAAATGAGCCTGGCGCCCGTGGCCAAGCGCCTCTCCCGCCTGCTGGGCAAAGAGGTCAAGATGGCGCCGGACTGCATCGGCGACGAGGTGAGAGGGATGATCGACTCCCTCAAGCCCGGGGACATCCTTCTGCTGGAGAACCTCCGCTTTCATATCGAAGAGACGAAGAACGACGACGGTTTTGCGGCCGAGCTGGCCAGTTTCGCCGATGTGTATATCGATGATGCCTTCGGCAACGCCCACCGCGTCCATGCATCGAACGTGGGGATCACCAAGTTCCAGAAGGAATGCGGGGCCGGTTTTCTCATCAAGCGGGAGCTGACCTACTTCAAGAAGGCCCTCGAGAAGCCGGCGCGACCTTTTGTGGCGATCATCGGCGGGTCGAAGGTGTCGGGAAAACTGGAGGCCCTGGGAAATCTGATCCGCAAGGTCGACAAGATGATCATCGGCGGCGGGATGGCCTTTACCTTTCTGAAGGCCCTGGGGCATGAGGTCGGCAAGTCGATCGTCGAAGACGACCTGATGGAAAAGGCGATGGCGGTCATGAAGACGGCCCAGGAGCTGGGGGTCAAGTTCTATCTGCCCGTCGACTGCGTGATGGCGGAAAACATGAGCGCCGAAGCCGAAACCAAGATCGTCCCCGTTCAGGAGATGAACTCCCACTGGATGGGCCTCGACATCGGGCCGGCCACCATCACCCTGTTTACGGAGGTGCTTTCGAACGCCAAGACCATCGTCTGGAACGGTCCGATGGGGGTTTTCGAGATCGACGCCTTCGGGAGGGGTACCGCGGCGCTGGCCCACAGCGTGGCGAACTCCTATGCCCTGACCATCGTGGGCGGCGGAGACACCGACGTGGCGATCCACGAGACGGGAGAGAGCGACAAGATCAGCTATATATCCACCGGCGGCGGCGCCTTCCTCGAGCTGCTGGAGGGGAAAGTCCTGCCGGCGGTGGCGGCCCTCGAACGGTGCGGGGAGACCGTCGAGGGCTGATTCCTTCGGGCCGGCGGCAGAGGGGAAAAAGGGGAAGGGGCTTTTTCCCCTTTTTTTTCGCGGCAGGGAGACACCCGGCCGACACAGCCGATACATCGGGAACGGGGAACGGATACAGAGCGCAGCATGCGGAATATCAGGCTGACCATCGAGTATGACGGAAGCGCCTACTGCGGCTGGCAGCGCCAGATCAACGGTCTTTCCATCCAGCAGGTGATCGAGGACTGCCTCCGCAAAATGACCGGCGAGGCGGTTCGACTGATCGGCTCGGGCCGCACCGATGCCGGGGTGCACGCCCTTGGCCAGATCGCGAATTTTCTGACGGCCTCCCGTCTCGACGAGCGCAGTTTTCTGCTGGGGGTCAACAGCCTGCTTCCGGCCGATATCGTCATCCGGGAGGTCCGCTCGAGCCCGCTGGCCTTTCATGCCTGCTTCGACGCGACGAGCAAGGTCTATTGCTACAGGATCTGCAACCGGCCCGTCCGCCCGGTCATGGAGAGAAACCACGCCTGGTTCGTCTGGGAGCCGCTCGACCTGTCGCGCATGGAGGACGCGATTCCCGTGCTGACGGGAACGCACGATTTTACCTCCTTCTGCTCCACCCATACCGACAGCGACGACCATGTCCGAACCATCCTCTCCATGGGCGTGGATAGGGATTC
>JBFMBA010000029.1:0-3824 GCA_040755475.1 Thermodesulfobacteriota bacterium | reverse complement strand
GCTGCGAATCCCCGGCTCGTACTTGCCGATGAGCCGACGGCGAACCTCGATTCCACGACCGCCTACACGGTCATCAACCTGATGAAAAAGCTGCGGGATGAGCTGGGAACCACATTCATCTTCTCCACCCACGATCCCAGGATCGTCGGCGAGGCGGAGATCATCTTCACCCTGACTGACGGCAGACTCAACGGGGGGGAGATGAAAAAGGAGGGCGGCCGTGGCTGATCTGTTCAAAATCGCAATCCGGAATCTGCTTCGCTACCGGAGAAGAACGCTGCTGACCGCCTCGCTCATCACGATCGGCGTCGTTTTCGTCCTGATCTTCATCTCCGTTTCCGGCTCCTTCAAGGCCATGATGATCGGCCAGATCACCGATTCGATGATCGGCCATCTCCAGGTGCATCGCAGGGGATACGTGGCCTCCATTGAAAACCTTCCGCTGAACATGAACCTACCCCCCAATGCGATGAAGAAGGTGGAAGCGGCCCTCGGATCGCTCGGCGAAGTGGAAAGCGCCTCGCCGAGGATCAAGTTCGGCGGCATGTTCAGCAATTTTGCCGAAACGACCAACATCCGCCTCAACGGCGTCTACCCGGAGCGGGAATTCAAGACGGTTCCGCTTCTGTCGTCGAGGATCTCGGAGGGGAAAGCGGCGATTGAAAAGGGGGAGATTCTCATCCCCGTCCTGCTGGCCCGGGGCATGGGGGTCAAAATCGGCGACGCCGTCGTCATCGTGGCCACCAACAAGGACGGATCGGTCAACGGCAAGCAGTTCAAGGTGGCGGGCCTCATGGAGAGCGCCACGGGCCCCGGGGGCCGGGACGGTTATGTGCATATCGAGGATGCCGCGGAGCTCCTGCGCATGACCGAAATGGAGATCAGCGAGATCGCCGTTCGACTGAAGCATTTCGGCAAACTGGACCCGGTGACCGGTCGCCTGGACGCGCTTCTGGCGGGTGAGGTCAACAAAGCGGGAAAGCCGGTCTTCGAGGTCCACAACTGGGAAAAGCTCTCGCCGTTTTACAACATCGCCCGGATGATCGACCTGATGACCTTCTTCATCAAGCTGATGCTGATTGCCATCGTCCTGATCAGCATCATGAACGTCATGATCATGGCCGTCTACGAACGGATCCGGGAGATCGGGACCATTGCGGCCATCGGGACGCCGCCCCGGAAGATCCTCTCGATGTTTCTTATCGAAGGGCTATGCCTGGGCGTTCTGGGGGCGATCAGCGGCGGCGTCCTGGGGGTCGTCATTCTCTGGGGGATCAACATGGCGAAATTTGCCTTCGACTTCGGCCAGCAAAAAGGGATCATCCTTTCGGCCTCGCTCCAACCGGCGGACCTGTGGGCCGTCTCGGCGATCGTGATCCTGGTCTCCGTCATTGCCAGTCTCCAGCCGGCCCTCAGGGCGTCGCGCATGGAGCCGATCGACGCCTTGAGGCATGTGTAGAGGGGCAGTGTTTCCGGTCCTGGATGCCGCAATGATCAGGAGCGCAACCGGCAAACCCCGCCCCGTGGACGGGCAGCTTCAACATACGGTTCAGGACCGGACCCTGAACAACCATTCATAAAAGGACAGTGTCATGATCAAAACCACTACATCTCCGGCGCGCGGAAGGATCACGATTTTCAAAAGTCTCGTTACACTGATCGCCGTTCTTCTCGGCGTCCCGGCCTTCGCGCTCGACGGCACCCGTCTCCTCGAACAGGTGGACCGGGGTCTGAACCCGGTGTCCTACGAGATGTACCGCAAACTGATCAACGTGGAGCCGAGCGGCGCGAAAAAGGAATTCACCATGTTTTCCGTCAAGAAGGATAAGGACAAGATCGCCGCCCTCTTCCTTGCCCCCGCCAGTGAAAAGGGGAGGGGCACGCTGCGGCTGGGGGAGAATATGTGGCTTTATATCCCCAACGTCGGAAAGCCCATCCGGATCACGAGCCTCCAGTCCGTTGTGGGCGGCGTCTTCAACAACGCCGATATCCTTAACCTCGACTACTCCACCGAATACAACGTGGAAAGGATGGAGGAAGCCGGGGGTGAGATTCTCCTTTACCTAAAGGCCAAGACGAGGGAGGTGGCCTACGACCGCCTCAAGATGTGGGTGGATAAGAAGCAGACCCAGCCCGTGAAAGTCGAGTGCCTTACCGAGGCGGGCATGCTGATCAAGACCCTCTATTTCAAGGACCGCAAGGATTTCGGCGGCGGAATCGCACGCCCCTCGGTGATCGAGACGGACAGCCCCCTCTTCAAGGGCTACAAGTCCGTCATGATCTTTGCCAAGATCAAGAAGCGGGACTTCAAGGATGAGGTCTTCACGCTGACCTTCATGCCCAACCTGGAGTCGCTGCGATAGATGAAAAGATGCTGTCTGGCAATCGGTACGGTTTTTTGTCTCTTCCTTTCGGCGATGGGCGCCGCCCAGGACACCTACACATTCGACCTCGCCGAGATCGAAAAGAAACCGTACCACCTGGGTGGCTATGTCGAGCTCAAACCGGTCCTTTTCGGTCTTGACCGTGAAGCCGCTTTTTACAAGCTCCGCTTCTACAACTCGCCTCAGGGACAAACGCTGCCCGAATGGAACGGACGGGTTCAACTTGAGGGCAGTTACGAAAAGGACATCTACCGCATCTATGCCAGGACGAACACGGATCTGAGACAGACCCATAGCGGCGGTTCCGAGCGGACTTTATTCCAGGAGGCGTATGGTTCCATTAAACCATCGTCATCTCTGAAGATTGAGATGGGGAAAAAGGTGATGCGGTGGGGGAAGGGATACGCCTGGAGTCCCGTGTCGTTTGTGGACCGACCCAAAGACCCCGATGACCCCGAATTGGCCCTGGAAGGGTATATTGTTGCCGCGGCGGACTATATCAAGAGCGTCGACGGCCCCCTGAAAACCTTTTCCTTCACGCCGGTTCTCTTGCCGGTTTACGACGGTCTCAACGGCGGCTTTGGAAGCAGTGGTAAAATGAACGTTGCGGGTCGGCTCTATTTCCTTCTGTACGACACGGACATCGATCTTTTGTTTCTGACGGGCGGAAGCCGAACGGACCGCTACGGATTTGATTTTTCACGAAACATCACTTCGAATTTTGAGGTTCATGGCGAGTTTGCCTACATCCGGAACCAGCAGAGGAGTGTCCTCGACGCCACCGGAAAATCCCGCCTGGTGGAGAAGGACGCCCGGAGCACTCTTATCGGCATCCGCTATCTGACCACCTTCGATCTGACCACGATTGTCGAATACTACCATAACGATGCCGGCTTCGGCGGTGATGACATAAAGAATTACTATGCCTTCATCAACAGAGGGTATGATGTATATCGTTCCACGGGGAATGCCTCCGCCCTGGTCAATGCCCAGACGATGGGGGAAGGCGCTTATGGCCGGTCCGGCGCCATGCGGGATTATCTCTACGTGCGCCTGAGCCAGAAAGAGCCTTTCAATATCCTCTATTTTGCACCGGCGCTGACCTGGATGATGAACCTGGAGGACCGAAGTTATTCCCTGACGCCGGAGTTGCTCTATACCGGGATCACGAACCTGGAGCTGAGATTCCGGACCACGTTCATCGTCGGTGCGAGAAACACGGAATTCGGGGAGAAGCAGAACGACTATCGAATCGAATTCCGCGCCGGATATTATTTCTAATAGCCAGAAAGACCGGCACCATCGCTTTCCTCAAGATCGAGAACGACGGCTTCTGCCTCGGCGCCCAGCGTCGCGAGATTGACAAGAACGACCTGCCGCAAGCTCTCGCCGAGACCGGCGAGTATCTTCGCCGCCTGCGGGCAGTGGAATCGCTCGATG
>JBFMBA010000028.1:0-4613 GCA_040755475.1 Thermodesulfobacteriota bacterium | reverse complement strand
CGGAGGTTTCTCCTGGGCGGTCATCTAATGGATCTGGACTGGCTCTGGGAGATCACCATCCGGGATATGCGCCTCGATTTGGACCGGATCTCTTCCCGTGGAAAACCCTTCCTCGTCGGACTGACCGATGTACGGACAGGCGGGCCGGTCTACCAGGCCACCCATGCCGGCAATCTCGAAGAGACCCTCAAGGCATCGAGCGCCATACCCCTTTTCTATCGGGGATACCCGGAAATCGACGGCCGTCCCATGACCGACGGGGGCGTGTCCGACGCCATTCCCGCGGCCGAGGCAATCCGGCGGGGGGCGAACCGCATCATGGTCATCCGGTCGCGACCCCGTGACTATGTCAAAGCCCCCGGCCCGCTGGACTTTCTGCTTCACTGGCACCTGCGGCGCACGCCCTTGCTGGCAGAGGCTTTCGCCGCCCGCGTCGGCCGTTACAACAGCGCCCAAGCATTCCTCCGAACCCCCCCGGAAGGCGTAAACATCGTGGAGATCTGCCCCCCTCGAGAATTTCGCGTCTCACGGTTCAGTAGGAATCTCCGGGTACTCAGGAACGGATACGAACAGGGCCGGGCCCTTGCAGTTGAGGCCATGGTGCGATGGAACAGGATCGCCGCTTGAAGCCTGGATCCACCCGGCAAACCCTTGAAAGCCCGATCTCCGGAGGCGGTCAGGTTAGGGGGTGAACTTGGGTGGCAAAGACCGGTCGGATACAAGACCGTTAGTCGGCAGGATCATCAGCGTGGATGTCCCGTGGGCCAAAAGCCTGCCGTCTGCTCCGGTCACCCTCGCCTCGGCGTAGCCCAGCGTCCTGCCCAGCTTGATCAGCGCCCCTCTGGCGATCAGTTTGCCCGAGACCGCCGGCGCCAGATAGTTCAGCTTCAGATCGACGGTGGTGGCGCCCGCGTTCGGGTCTTCGATACCGTAAAAAATCGACCAGAAAGCGGCGGCGTCGATGATCGACGCGAACACCCCGCCGTGGACGAGGCCGAAGGGCTGCAGGTGTTTTTTCGCCAGATCGATTTCAAGGAGGCTGAACCCGATCCCCACTTCCACAAGCCGCATCGACTGCAGCTTGAAATAGGGACACCCGTTGACCAGCTCCGTAACACTGCGCATGTATTCGGGATTGATAGTCTTCATGTCATCCTTCAGACGGAGTTAAACCGCAGGACGTCGGAAACCCGACCTTAGCGGCTGCGCACATCCTGTCCCTGACGGGCCGCCGATGCGCGTCGGAGGCAACTATAGAGCGGGCGGCCCGACGTGTCAATCGAAGGATCACAGTAACACAGAATCTGCTTGACAGCGCAGCCCGCCCCCTGTAGCGTTCCCGCCGAAGGGAAAATTCGCATCCTTCCAATCAATGCAAGGGGGTTCTTGTATGGGGTATCAGCTTCATCATCTTCATCTGGTGTGCAGCGATCTGAACAACATGATCGGGTTTTTCACAAACACCCTCGGCGGGAAATTCATTTCTTTCCGGAAATTCGGTACCGCCGACGGCGCGGACATTGATCTGGCGGGGGCTCCGATTTTCCTCCGGACGGCCCGCGAAGGGGAGGAGATATCGGGCAGCCAGTCCAGCCCGACCTTCGGATACCACCATATCGGCCTGAAGGTGGAGGATCTGGACTCCTGCTACGCCGAACTGAAAGGTCAGGATTTCGTCTTCACGACGCCGCCGACGGCCAGCCCCAACGGGAGGATGGCATTTTTCCTGGGACCGGACAACATTATCATCGAGCTCGTTGAGGAAAAGAAGAAGTAAGGAGGCGGCATCGGTGAGGATAAAAGCGACGATCGTCAGCGAAAACTGCGTTTTTCACCTGCCCGGCGCGGTGGCCGAACACGGCCTTGCCATCTTCATGGAGACCGACCGGGGAAACTACCTGCTGGACACGGGGCAGGGAAAAGCGATCGTCAATAACGCCCAGGTCCTGGGTCTTGACCTCCGGACGATCCGGGGCATCATCATCAGCCATCACCACTGGGATCACACGGGGGGGCTCGCCCCCGTGCTCGATCTGAAAGGCCCGGTGGATATTTACGCCCATCCCGATTTTTTCAAGGAAAGCTACAGCGTCTCAAAAGACAAGGTGCGTTACATCGGCGTTCCCTATCCCCGGCCGCTGCTCGAAGCCAAGGGAGCGACCTTCAAATTCGGCAGAGAATTCCACGAAATCGAACCGGGTTTGTGGTTGACGGGGGAGGTTCCCCGGCGTACCGATTACGAACGCGGCGACCGGAAGCAGATGCTGAAGTCCGGCGAAGGGTTTGTGAAGGACGACCTGCGGGACGACCAGTCGGTCGTCGTCGAAACCGAAAGAGGGCTTTTCATCGTCCTGGGATGCTGCCATGCCGGGATCATCAACACCCTGGAATACATCATGGAGAAAATGGGGCGTCGACCCATCCATGCCGTGATCGGCGGCACCCACCTGGGCCCGGTGAGCGACGAGCAGCGGGAAAGAAGCATCGCTGCCCTCAAGGCTTTCAACATCGAGCGCATCGGGGTATCGCATTGCACGGGACTCAAAACGGCGTCCCTTCTGGCCCAGGCCTTTGGAGACCGCTTCTTCTTCTGCAACGTGGGGGACGCGGTGGAGGTGCAATGACGCAACTGGCAAGGAGCAATCATATGCAGGGAAAGGCCTTCCAGGACTACTACCCGGATGATCTGAGTCATTGTTACGGCTGCGGCCGCCTCAATGAAGCGGGGCTGAGGATCAAAAGCTACTGGGATGGCGAGGAGTCCGTCTGTATCTATGAACCCAGGTCCAGCCACACGGCCATACCGGGTTTTGTGTACGGCGGTCTGATCGCCTCGCTCATCGACTGCCACGGCACGGGCACCGCCGCGGCGGCCAAGTACCGCGCCGAGGGCAGACCGATGGATACGGACCCGCCCCTGCGCTTCCTGACGGCCTCCCTCCACGTCGATTACCTGCGCCCGACGCCCCTGGGCGTCCCGCTGGAAGTCCGGGGCCGGGTGAAGGAAGTCAAGGGGCGGAAGGTGGTCGTGGAGGAGACACTGTCTGCCGGCGGGCAGATCTGCGCCCGCGGCGAAGTGGTCGCGATCCAGGTGCCCGAGCATCTGATGCCCGGCCGCTCCTGAAGCCCGGCAAACATCCGACCCGCAATGCGTCTCATCATGCAATGGGAGAAGACCGCGTCGATCATTGCACGCATCCGGGTGCTTTGAAAATCATGCCCGCTCCGCACGCCGGAGACGGAGCGTTCCCGCAGGCACCGCACCACGGGCAGGAGGCTTCACGTTTTTCGACACCGCATCCGATCGGTTTCACATCGGCGCAGCTTTACTCCAGACCGTACTCCCTGATCGCGATCTCCCTCATCCGGAATTTTTAGGGTTTTCCCAGCGGCGTCATGGGAAATTCCCCGACGAATTTGATATAGCGCGGCAGACTCGGTGCGGGCAGCTTTTCTCGGCAGTATTGGCGCATCTCCTCTTCCGTGGCCGATACCCCCTCCTCCAGCCGGATCCAGGCCGCCACCTCCTCGCCCGCGGTCCCGCCGGGAACGCCGAAGACCTGGGCGTTGGTGATCTTGGGGTGGCTGAAAAGCACCTCCTCGACCTCGGTCGGATAGATCGACAGGCCCCCGCGGACGATCACCTCCTTCAGCCGGCCGGTGGTGCGCAGGTAGCCCTCCGCGCCGATCGCGCCAAGGTCTCCGGTGTGGAGCCACCCCTCGGCATCGATCGCGCTGGCGGTCGCGGCCGGCATCCGGTAGTAGCCCTTCATGTTGAATCCCCTGGCGCAGATCTCGCCGATGGCGCCGACGGGAACCTCCCGGCCGCTCGCCGGATCGATCAGCTTCACCTCCACGCGGGGAATGGGTCTCCCGACCGTGGAGACCCGCCGCTCGAGCGGATCGTCCGGCCGGGTCATGGTGATCCAGGAGGAGGCCTCCGTCTGGCCGTAGCCGATAACGATCTCTTTTGCCCCCATCTCCCCGGTCACGCGCTTCATCACCTCGAGCGGGCACTGGGCGCCCCCCATAATCCCCGTCCGCAGCGACCGGAGATCGAAACGCCCGTATTCAGGCACCTCCATCATGGCGATGAAGGCGCCGGGGGACCCGTAAACCGCGGTGCACTGCTCCGCCGCGATGGCCTCCAGGATCCGCCCGGGATCGAAGGCCTCCGACGGGATGACGATGGCGGCCCCTTTGGTCAATGCCGCCAGAACGACGCAGACGCAGCCGAACATGTGGGACAGGGGGACCGAGAGGCAGAGCCGATCCCCCTCCGTCAACTTCTGATTCTCCGCGCCGGCGAGCGTGGTGTTGATGATGCCGAAATGGGTCGACATCACCCCCTTGGGCGCCCCCGTCGTCCCGGAGGTGTAGAGCAGCGTGGCGACGTCGTCCGCGCGGCAGGAGCGCTGCCGTTCCGAAAGCTCCCGACCGGAAACGTCTCCACCCGACTCCAGGACGTCTTTCCAGGACAGCATGCCCCTGTGGGTCCTGTCCGATATCACGATCAGCCGCCTCAATGCCGGCAGGCTGTGAGATTCCAGCTGCCCCGGCACCGAGGACTCCGCCTCCGGACAGAGCCGGCGGATCATCTCGATATGTTCCGC
>JBFMBA010000027.1:0-8917 GCA_040755475.1 Thermodesulfobacteriota bacterium | reverse complement strand
GCTGCAGGGGTGGGCTTCAGGTCTCTATCACCATGACGGTGACATCGTCATACCCGCCCTTTGTGACGGCGGCGTCCACCAGCGCGTCGGACGCCGCCCGGGGCGAGGGATGCCGCGCCATGATGCGGTCGATCTCATGATCCGCGACGAGATTATGGAGGCCGGCTGTGCACAGCACAAACCGGTCGCCGCTCAGGACAGGCTCCATTCGGGTTTGCACCAAGGCCAGGTCGCCGCAGCCCCCCAGCGCCTGGGTGATGACATGGCGGCAGCAGTGGTTCTCCTCCTGCCCGGCCTGGATTTTTCCCGAGTCGATCAGGAGCTGACTGCCCGTGTGGTCGACGGTCAACCTTTCGCAGGAGCGGTTTCTGAATCGGTAGATCCGGCAGTTCCCCACGTGCGCCATGAACACCCGGCCGCCGTGGAACACGAGCGCCGACAAGGTCGTTCCCATCCCACGCAGGTCAATGCACGCCGCCGCCGCCCCGATGAGGGTATGGTGAACGGACCACAGCGCCTTCTCCAGCCTCGACAGGGCGGATTCGCTTTCCTCCCCCTCCCGACCGGAGGTCCCGCCGCCATTGTAGTACGCCGACGCAGCGGCCCGGCAGGCCATTCTGCTCGCCACATCCCCGGCCGCGTGTCCGCCCAGTCCGTCGGCGACGGCAAAGAAAAGGCCCAGGCGCTCCCAGTCGTAACCCTTTGAATGCCGATCAACCGCCAGACAGCTGTCTTCGTTCTTGGACTTCAGAAGGCCGGTGTCCGATCTTTCGGCATGGCGTATGTTTTCAAACACGGATCCCTCGCTCCATGGTGCCGCATCCCTCCCCGCCGTGGTCCCCCCTCCGGCGCATCCGGAGCGCAGGGACGACGCATCTTTCGGCAGGAGCAGCAGATACAGGGACATGCCGGTGCGGCCATATCCCGGAGCCCTTAGCAAAAAGCGGGCACCGTTGCAAGCTCTCTTCTTGACACAACCCACCCTTTCCATTATACATCAGGCGCGAAACAGGGGACTGATCAACTCGAGGAGCTCGTGCCGCCCATGCCGTTCAATGCCGTTCCCGCGGAAGACTTCTTCAACAGGGAAAGCGATCTTCTCTACCTCAAGGGCCTCTCCGCCCTGAAGAAGAACGCTCTGGGCGGAGATGTCTTCCTGGAAGGCGGAAGGGGCATGGGCAAGACGGAGCTGCTCAAGCAGCTCTACCGCCTGTTCTACTGGGAAGACAATGTCATCCCCTTTTACTACTCCTTCAAAACGGCCAATCTCAAGGGGGCCTATTTCGCGAAGGACTATTTCAGCGGATTCGTCCGGCAATATCTCTCGTTCGCCAAAAAAGACCCCTCCCTCGCGCAGAGTGCGGCCGGGCCCCTCGAGCGCCTGATGCCGGCCATATCGTCGTTGGGCCTGTACTGGCTGATCGACTGCATGGAGGACTTTCAGGCCCATGTGGACAAAAAAGACGTTTACTGGCAGATTGTCGCGGCCATATCCGCCCCGGTAACGGCCGCCCAAAAAGGCGGAAAGCCCGTCATCGTCATGCTCGACGACTTTGATGCCGCCGCATCGCTCTACGAATCGAGCCTCGGCGATGCACACGGCCTCGTCAGCCTCTTCAGGGAATCGATCCAGAGCACCCTCTGCCCCCATGTGATGACCGGCTCGGCCGGCGCGCTCGAAAGGATTTTCGCCGACCACTCCCTCATCGGGACAACGGAGCAGATGCGGCTCGGTCCGCTTCCGGAAAACGTGGCAGCAGAGCTTTTCGGTGCGCACCTCGCCAACCTGAAAATCGCCCCCCCGCCCGCCGATGAGACGAAATTCCTCGCCGTGCTCAAGGGGAATCCCCTGTATATCCGGAACCTCGCGAAAGCGGCCTGGAAGATGGGGAAGAAGGCGCTTCAGGAAAAAGACCTGATCGAGTGTTACAGCTTCGACGTGTCGGACGGGGAAACGGCCTTTTACTGGTCTTCGGTGCTGAGCCGTTATATCAAGACCCCGGAGGAGCGAAGGGCAGCGCTGAAGATGCTGGTGCACGCCCTTGAAAAGGGGGGGCTTGATGACAACAAACGGCTTTCGCTCCTGTCGGGAGTCGGCCAGGCGGATATCGCCGCCATCCTCGCCGCGATGCAGGCGTCGGGCATGGTCCGGGACCGGGATGCGGTGCTCCGGGATGTGATACGCTGCCTCCACATGAGGGAAATAGAAGGCCGGGACGCCGGCTACGCGAGGCAAAAGATCGAGTCGGCCTATCTGTCGCAGAGCGAAGAGGAACGCTTTGAGCTGGTGATTCCCATGAGTTCGAATGCGGAGCTCGTCGTTGCCAAGGCAGTCGAACAGATCGGCAAAAACCGGAACCTCGACGACGAATTCCTGAATTATCTGCAACTGGCGCTGATCGAGGTCTGCATCAACGCCATGGAACACAGCGGAAGTTATGAAAAAAAGGTGTTTCTGACATTCATCACCCGGCCCGACACGCTCGAGATTATCGCGGAAAACGCGGGGAAACCCTTCTCGCCGGAGGGGCGAAAGGAGATCCCCGTGGAAGAAAAGCTCCGCATGGGCATGAAGCGGGGGTGGGGATTCAAGCTGATCTACGCGATCATGGACGATGTAAAGGTGGAAAGGGTAAACGACAGGACGCGGGTGATCATGAAAAAAAACCTGACGGACAAAGAGGAGTCTCAATGAAACCGGCACAATTCAGCGTCACGTCGAAGCTCGTCGGCGACGCTGCGATCATTTACCCCAAAGGGTATCTGAACAACCTCTCCGGGGAGAGTCTGGTCAATGAATGCGGCATTTACATCGGCAGAGGCATCACGAAAATCGTCGTCAATTTCAGTGAAACCGACCTGATCAACTCCATCGGCATATCCCTGCTGCTGCAGATCATGGAAGACCTGAGGAACATCAGGGGGACGATCTGCTGCACGAACATGTCCAAATTCCTCCGGGACACCTTCGAGATGCTCGGCCTGCTGCAGCATATGGTCGTTTTCCCCGTCGAAAGCGATGCGATCGCCTATCTGAAAGCCCAGACGACATGAACACGGAACTGAAAAAAGCCCTCTACAACCTCACGGCCCTCGCCGACCTCGGGCAGGAAATCACCTCCGAAAGCGCCTTTCATAAAAAGATGCAGGCGGCGTTCTACGTCATCACCGGCACATTCCTGGCCAGCAGGGGCGCGATCCTCTCGTATGACAGAACGGCGAAAAAACTGGAGACCCTGACAAGCAAGGGGTTCATACCGGCCGACCTGGAACAGCTCCATCCCGAGGAGCTTGCCGCGCTCGAGAAAAACGAGCCCTGTCTCGTCAAAGACGTCCCTTTCCTGGCGGTTGTCGGAGCGGAGGTGCTGGTACCCCTCTGGGTGAGGGACCAGTTCATCGGGGCCCTGCTTCTGAGCGGGAAGCTCACCGCCGACCCCTACACACCCGAGGACCTCGAACTTCTCAACATCATCGCCACCCAGATCGCGATCACCCTGAACCATCACTCGCTCTTTGTGGACCTCTCGGACAAGCTCGAAGAAAACCAGCGGCTCTATGAAGAGATGCGGCGCATATACCACGGCACGCTCCAGGCCTTCGCCGCGGCGATTGACGCCAAGGACGCCTATACCCAGAACCACTCGCACCGGGTGGCGAAATACTCCGCCGCCATCGCCCGGGAGCTCGGGTGGAACGAACACGATATCGAAGGGATATATGTCGCGGGATATCTCCACGACGTGGGCAAGCTGGCGATCAGCAACGAGCTGCTCAACAAGGTCACCCCCTTCACGCCGGAGGAACTGGCGGAGATCAGAAAGCATTCGACCCTGTCCCACCATATCGCGACGAAGATCAATTTCCCCTGGAAGAACGTGGAGGACATGGTATGGCACCACCACGAACGCCTGGACGGGAAGGGATACCCCGATGCCCTGGCCCGTGACGCGCTCAGCGACGGGGTGCGGATCATTACGCTCGCCGACTCCTTCGACGCCATGACCTCCAAGCGGCCGTACAGGGAAAAGATGGACGTTCAGACGGCCCTGGCCGAACTGAAAAACTGCCTGGACAGCCAGTTCGATCAGAAAATCATGCTCGTCCTTTGCCGGGTGCTGGACAAGGAGATCAAGGGCGAGCTGCCGGAGCCGGAGATACTGCCCAACCTCGACAAAAACTCGGACCTCACCGTCATCTCCGCCCTGCTGGAGGGGATCATCGAGGAGCTGTCGGCGACGCAAAGCGCCGCGTGACCACCCTTTTGCGTCCCGCCACCCGCACATAGCGCTCATCGGGATAGCCCAGCGCAATAACGGCATGGACCCGCTCCTCGCCGGGAATGCCCAGAGCCCGCTTCACTCGCTGGTCCCTGACCAGCGCAATGACGGCAAATCCGATCAGGCAGCTCCCCAGCCCCATGCCGTGCGCCGCCAGCAGCATGTTCTGCGCGGCCAGCAGCGCGTCCTCCGCCCCGGTACTCCCCCCGGGCCTCGACCCCGCGACGATGGCCGCCGTCGCCCCGTGAAACAGCCGGTCCCTGCCCTTCTCCTCATAGTCCGCCAGCGCCTCGCTCACGGACCGGTGATAGTCGCGGTAATAGGCGTGCAGCTCCGGCCTTCCGATCAGCCTCAAGCCGTTGCGAAGGAAGCCGTTTTCCGCCATTCGGTTGATCCGCTTGAAAAACCGGGCCACCTGCTCCCCGAGGACCATGACCGATGTGCGGTCGGGAAGGATGGTGAAGGTCCAGGCCTGGCTGTTCGTCCCCGAGGGGGCCGTGATGCCGATCTTCACCAGGTCCTCGAGCAGCGGACGGGCCACCGGCTCGTCCCGGAAATTCCGGCAGGAGCGGCGGGAAGCCATCAGGCGGGCCAGTTGGACCGTATCGCAATCCCCCGGGGGGAGCCAGCGGTTGTCGGCATCGAATGTGGCATAGGCCGGGAAATCCGGATCGAGGGCGCCCACCGTTACGGCATCCGCCGGGCAGACGGCCGCACAATGGCCGCAGCCGAGGGAGCGGTCCCCGGACACGACGGCCCTGCCCGCCCGCAGGGATATCGTACCCGAGGGACAGACCTTCACGCACAGGCCGCACCCGGTGCATCGCTCCGCATCGATGACTGTTGTAACCCGACGGTCGATCATGGCCCACCTCCCTGTTTGGCAGGTCTTGAAAATGTTTGCATTCCCCTCGGGACTGGCCTACATTACCATGATAGGCCTCAGATGTGGGTTTTTTTGCATGAAACCGGAATGACGTGCCCATGACCCCCGACACCCTCGCGGACCTGCGCGGTCAGATCGAACGGATCACTTACAGCAACGAGGAAAACGGATACACGATCGCCCGCGTCAAGGTGCAGGGACGCAAGGAGCTGGTCACCGTCATCGGCAACATGATCAACCCCACCCCCGGCGAAATCATCTCCATGCGGGGCGAATGGGGCAACCACCCGAAATACGGCGAGCAGTTCAAGATCACCCAGTGCCAAAGCGCAGTTCCCGCAACGGTCTACGGGATAGAAAAATACCTCGGCTCGGGCCTGGTCAGGGGGATCGGCCCGGTCATGGCCAGGCGGATCGTCAGGCGGTTCGGGGAGGAAACCCTCAATGTCATAGAAACGGACATCGAACAGCTCTCCGCGATCGACGGGATCGGCCGGAAGCGGATCGGCATGATCAAAAAAGCCTGGGATGAACAGAAGGAGATCCGTTCGATCATGATTTTCCTTCAATCCCACGGCGTCGGCCCGGGGTATTCCGCGAGAATCTACAGGCAGTATGGGAATGCCTCTATTGCCGTCGTCAGGGAAAACCCCTACCGCCTCGCCACGGATGTCTTCGGCATCGGTTTCGTCACCGCCGACCAGATTGCCCAAAAGCTGGGATTTGCCAAGGATTCGGAACTTCGCGCCCAGGCGGGGATTCTCTATGTCCTGCAGGCACTGACCGACGAGGGCCACGTGTATTTCCCCTTTGAGCCTTTGATCGAAAAATGCAGGGAGATTCTCGACATCGACCGGGAGATCGTCGTCCGGGCGATCGGATCGATCGCCGCGGACAAACGGATCGTCATCGAGGAGTTCCCCTCGAATACCGATGTATCGCAGGAAAACGGCGGCGCGGTTTACCTGGCCGGCTATCATACGGCGGAAACGCAGCTCGCCGCCCGCCTCAACACCCTGATCCGGACCCCCCAGACGCTCCGGAGGATCGATCCGGAAAAGGCCATCCAGTGGGTGCAGCAGAAGCTTGCCATCACCCTGGCCGATCGGCAGATCGAGGCGGTCCGCTGCATGACATCAAACAAGGTGATGGTGATCACGGGCGGCCCCGGAACGGGGAAAACGACAATCATCAACGCCATCATCCGGATCTGCTCCGTCATCGGCACAAGGGTCATGCTGGCCGCACCCACCGGGCGGGCCGCCAAGCGCATGACCGAAGCCACGGGCCGCGAAGCGAAAACGATCCACCGGCTGCTCGAGTACAGCCGGCAGAAGGGCGGCTTCCAGAAAAACGAGAACGCGCCCCTCGATTGCGACCTTCTGATTGTCGACGAAGCCTCGATGATCGATACCCTTCTGATGCACCATCTGCTCAAGGCCGTTCCAGCGGGAGCCACCTTCGTCATGGTGGGCGACGTCAACCAGCTTCCCTCCGTGGGGGCGGGAAACGTCCTGAAGGACATCATCGAATCGGGAGCGGTTCCGGTGGTCGAGCTGAACGAGATTTTCCGACAGGCGAGGGAAAGCTCGATCATCGTCAACGCCCATCTGATCAACGAGGGACGGATGCCGAACCTCGCAAGCCCCCGGGAGAACCTTGGCGATTTCTATTTCATCGAACAGGAGGACCCCCAGAAGGTGATGGAGCTGATCGTCACCCTGGTGAAGGAGCGGATTCCCCGGCGGTTCGGGTTCGACCCCCTCGACGACATCCAGGTGCTCACCCCGATGCACCGGGGGATCGTCGGCGGGATCAACCTCAATGCGGAGCTCCAGAAGGCGCTCAATCCCGGCGACGAGGGCGTGAGCCGGATGGGTAGGCTCTATAAGGTCCACGACAAGGTCATGCAAATCACGAACAATTACGACAAAGAGGTCTATAACGGGGATATCGGCAGGATCGTCTCGATCGATCCGGAGGCGAAGGAGGTGATCGTCTCGATCGACAACCGGGAGATTCCCTACGGCTACTCGGAGATGGACGAACTGGTCCACGCCTACGCGGTTTCCATCCACAAATCCCAGGGGTCCGAATACCCGGCCGTGGTCATCCCGATTCTGACCCAGCACTACATCCTGCTTCAGAGAAATCTGCTCTACACCGGCGTTACCCGAGGGAAAAAACTGGTCGTCCTCATCGGGACGAAAAAGGCTGCGGCCATCGCTGTCAGGAACAACAGGACCCAGAAGCGATACACCCTGTTGCGTAGGCGGGTGACGGGCTGAAACCCAGACCCGGCGAAGACATCCCTTTTATCCGGAAGTCGACGACGCCTCACTGCGGTCATGATTCCCCCGCGCCAGAGAGACGAATATGCCCAGGAAGCACAGAACGGTGCAGATGATCAGGACCATGTGGATGCTCTCGAGCAGAGCCGGGTGTCGATCCGGCGTGATCCGGACGTTGCCGATCAGCAGGGCGAACACCATGAGCGCCAGACCCATGCTGAGCATCTGGCCCAGAAGGCGCATCGTACTCACCATGGCCGACGCCACCCCGTAAAACCGCTTGTCGACGGAACCCATGATCGCGGTGGTGTTGGGGGACGAGAAGAAGCCGAACCCGACCCCCAGCACGACCAGGCCGCCGCTGACCAACGCGGTGCCCGTCCGGGCGGTGACAAAGGTCAGGATGAAAAGACCCGCCGTGCACAGGGCCATCCCCAGGGAGGCGAGCGTCTGGGCGGGAAACCGGTCCGACAGCCTGCCCGCGATGGGGGCGAAGACGGCCATCATCACGGGCTGCGCCACGAGGATCACCCCCGTGGACAACGGGTCGAGCCCCTTGATGTACTGGAGATAGAGGCTCATCAGAAAGGCGACGGCAAAGTTCGCGCTGTAGTTGATCAGGGCCGCCAGATTGGAGAAGGCAAAGGTCCGGATTTTGAAGAGCCCCAGATCGATCAGGGGGCTCTCCCGCCGCAGCTCGAACATCACGAACCCCGCGAAGCCGACGATCCCCGCACCTACCAGGACCACCCCCTTGAGGCTCGAGAGGCGGGAGAACCCGAACATGACCGTCACCAGAACAAGGGCGTAGAGCAGGGCCCCCGTCAGGTCGAACCGCTCCCCCTTGCTGGCCGCCCATTCGCCGTCCAGCTTCCACCAGGTGATGGACAGGATGGTGACCCCCAGGGGAATCATGGCGGCAAAGAGACTTCGCCATCCCAGGTACTGCGTCATGATCCCCCCCAGAACCGGTCCGAGGGACAGGGCAATGTAAATGGTGGCGATGTTGATGCCGATCGCCCTGCCCCGCTCCCGGGGCGGATACACCGACGTGACGATCGCCAGCCCCGTGACGAAGATCATGCCGCCGGCGATCCCCTGAAAGAACCGAAAGACGATCAGGGCCACCGCCGAGGGGGCAAGCGCGGAGAGCAGCGATGCCGCCGTGAAGAGCATCACGCCGTATCCGAATATGCGCTTCATGCCGTAGATGTCCGAGATCCTTCCGGACGGAACGGCCACCATGGCAGCGGCCAGCAGAAACGCCGTCGGAATCCAGCTCAGAACGATGGCGTCCACGGCGAATTCGGCCCCGATCGCCGGCAGCGCAATGTTGACCGAAGAGCCCATGAAGGGCGTCAGGAAGTTGGCCAGCATGGCCACCAGGAGCGCCGGTGTCCTCGCCGAGCGGTCTTCGCCCTCCTTTTCCATCGCAGATTCTTTCTCCCCTACCTCTGCCGGCG
>JBFMBA010000026.1:0-2397 GCA_040755475.1 Thermodesulfobacteriota bacterium | reverse complement strand
GAAGCGAGCAGGCGCAGGGTCGAAAAATGTCCGGCGTGCGCAGGAAACATGATTTTCAAAGTGCTCCTATTTGTCCATCCGTCCGCCGACCGAATTCGCCGAGCGGAGGGGGTAATCCGGATAGGCGATCCCCTTGAAGACACCGGTCCGCGCCCCGCGGACCTCGGCGATCTCCTCACCGTCCACCGAAACCTTTCCTTCTCCGATGACGATGGTCGCCCCCGACTCCTTGAGCAGGGTGAAGCGACGCACGTCGACCTCGTAGTGGACGCAGCGGTTGAAGGGCCTGACCTGGCCGCTGAAGTTCACCTCTCCGCAGCCCAGCGCACGACCCGCACCGATCGCCCCGCGCCAGACGCAGAAAAAACCCAGAAGCTGCCAGATCGCGTCCACCGAAAGGCAGCCCGGCTGGACCGGATCGGCGGGCATGTGGCATTGGAAGTACCAGGCGTCCAGCCGGATATCCAGCTCCGCGACGATCCTTCCCTGACGGCCATCCCCGGTGATCTCCAGTATCCGGTCCACCATCATGAAGGGCGGCGCCGGCAGGCGCGCCGCGAATCCCTCCGGGGGATCCGTCACAAGCCTCCCGTAGGCGAAGGCGATCAGATCCTCCTGGCCGAAGCGGGTGCTTTTTCGAAATTCATCGTAGGTCATCGATCCTCCACGGTGAGCAGCAGGTTGACCCAGGTCAGGCCCGCCCCCACCAGACACAGGGCCACGCGGTCGCCGGAGGCCAGATCGTCCCAGTGACTGCTCAAGACGGCGGGCGCTCCTGTGCAGCCCGCATTGCCGAACAGGTCCACGTTGTACCAGTGCTCCTCCCTCCGGATCTCCGCCCGCTCGCACACCGTGAGCAGGGCCCCCATGTTCGCCTGGTGGCCGATGAAGCGGAAACGTCCGCCGTTCCCCCTGCCGAAAGCGGAAAGAAGGGAGCGGACCGAATCGGTCATCCGGCGGATGGCGAACCCCTGGACGGCGTGGCCGTCCTGGTGGAAATACCCCCCGGTCGGGATCGCCACCTTGTCGAAACCGGCGGGGTTGGTCCCGCATGACGTTTCCACGAAGGCCGCCCGGGCCTTCACCGTGGCCGAGAGAACGGCCGCGGTGCTCCCGTCGCCGAACAGCACCGCCGCGGAGCGGTCGCTGTAATCGATCATGCGGGTCACATTCTCGGGCTGAACGGTCAGCACGAAGGGCGGCAGCCGATCCGCCGCCATCCGGTTGAGCAGGTCGACCTGCATCCCGAAGGTGGTGCACGCCGAGTTCACATCGAAGCAGGGGGCGTCGATCCCCAGTTCGGCGGCGATCATGGCCGCCTCCGCGGGGGTCAGAAAGGCCTGCGAGCTCGAGCCCGAGATCACCAGCCCGATGTCGGCGGGCTTCAGGCCCGCCCGCTCGAGCGCCATGCGCGCCGCGGCGGCAGCTGTCTCGGTATTGCGGTAGAGGCTGGCCTCATAGGCGGCCCGCGCGTCCCGGTTCTTTGTCCGGCGGATGTACTCCAGCGGCAGCACGGTCCGGCGCTCGAGGATCCCCACGCGTTCGACGATCCAGGCTTCGTCGGTGCCGATATCCAGTTCCTCCAGGAACCGGTTCGTGATCACGTTTTCCGGATGGAAATGGCCGATGCCGTGCAGGTAGAGCATTACACCAGCTCCCGTCCGATGATCATATTCTGGACCTCCCGAACCCCCTCGTAGATGTCGATGATGTGGGCGTCGCGGGCCAGCTTCGAGATCTCGTATTCCGTCATGAATCCGTACCCGCCGTGGAGATGGAGGCCCTGGGTGGAACAGAATATGGCCGCATCGGCGGCCAGGTTCTTGGCCAGGGAGGCATAGACGCCCCGGTCGGGCGCCCGCTCCTGGACCAGAAAAGCCGCCTTCATCAGGGCCATCTCCGCCAGCTCGACCCGTTTCCACATCTCGACGAGCGTCTCCCGGGCCACGGGCAGATCGCAGATCCGCTCCCCGAACTGGCGGCGGTCCCGGGTGTAGGCCAGCGTCAGATCGAGGGCCCGCCTCGCGATGCCCACGCCGATCGCAGCCACCATGGGGCGCGCATAGTCGAGCACATCGGTGAGGTACTGGAAGCCGAGCCTCCGGTCGCCGATGATCTGGTCCTCCTCGACGGTGACGTCCTCGAAGGTGACGGTCGCCGTGTTGGAGAGCCGCTGCCCCAGCTTGTCCTCGGGCTTGCCGGTCACGATGCGCCCCCCGCAGGGAAGCGGAATCTCCCGGCAGGCATGCGACTCCGTTTCGGCCGACTCCGGCTCGACGGCGAGGGAAGGGATGACGACGCAGGCCATGAAGGGCGAGGTCGGCTTGCCGACCCGGGTAAAAACGGTGAACTGCGAGGCGAAGGAGGCGTTGGTGATGAAGCATTTCGCCCCGTTGA
>JBFMBA010000025.1:0-11935 GCA_040755475.1 Thermodesulfobacteriota bacterium | reverse complement strand
TGGGGCCGAACCGGTCGGCCAGCGGCCCGCCGATGAAGGTTCCCGCCGTTCCCGCGGCCAGAAAGGTAAACAGCAGGTTTCCCACGAGAACCGGGTCTCCCTTCATGTAGGTGATGTAGTAAAAAGGGATGAACGTGATCATGCCCATGTGGGTCCAGGAGCGCAGCATGATCATGGCCAGCAGCAGCGACATGGGGGTGAGGGCGTTCCGCATGGCCGCGAGCGCGGGCGCGGCCTCGGTTTTTTTACCGATCGCCGCGGTGTCCACTCTCCAGAACCGGCTCAGGAGAAACGCGCCGCCGATCGCGACGCCCGGGATCAGGAAAAACAGCGTTCCTTTCAGACCCCAGCGCGTGATGAAAAAAGCGGCCATGACCGGACCCAGGGCGAGCCCCAGGTTTCCCCCGACGCCGAAGATGGAGATACCCGTGGCCTTCTTCGGCCCCGAAAAAAAATTGGCGACCCGCCACCCTTCGGGATGGTAGATCGCCACCCCGAGGCCGCTGAAGGCGACCAGGACCAGCACCATCCCGTATGTGGGCGCCAGCCCCACGAGCGACAGACCCAAAGCGGTGCAGAAGGCCCCCAGGGGCAGAAACCAGAGCAGGGATTTCCTGTCGGCGAGGTAGCCGAAAATCGGCTGGATGACCGAGGACATGAGATTGGAAACCAGGATGACGGTCCCGGCCATCGTATAGGAGAGACCCAGGGCCTCCTTCAGAAAAGGCAGGATGGCCGGGAGCGCCCCGCTGCTGATGTCGGCCACCAGGTGCCCCAGGGAAAGAAGGATCAATACGCGGTAGTCGATACGTTGAGGGGCTGGTTCCGGTGGTGTCATCGCACGTCCTTTGCACGACAGTCTACCGTTTTTCACCCAAAAGGCCAGTAGAAATTATGCGACGGGTGACAGGCTTCCGGTCCTCCTCGGAATTCATTGTACAATTTCCATTTCCATGATAGGTTGTATGTCAGATGAGTCGCTCCGGCGGATCGCCGAAAGCCCCCTTTTCGGCGTCTGCCGAGCATCGACGTCAGACCGTTACACCTTGAAGAATCCAAGGAGGCGGCCATGTCCGAAGAAATGAAGCCGGTCGATGTCCTGGAAACACAGATCACTGCGATTTCAGATACGCAAAAGAATCTCGCCGGCCTGATCGAGAAGGCCGCGCGGGTGCAATCTGATCTCTTGTCCGGCGGATTTCAGGAGTTTTCCGATGCCATCGGCGAGCCGTTCACGCTCATGTCGGCGGCCGTCGAGAAGCTGCAGGACGTGCTTCACCGGGCGGAGATCGAGAAGAACCGCATCAGGAATGAGGAATGACTCCGCCGCGGCCCGACAACAAAACTCCCCCTCCGGCCCAGGGGGCGATTTCACACTTTTGATAGAGACAAAACGGCAGGGACGATGAGGAAACTGCTGCTGCTCCTGTTGCTTCCGGTTCTTCTGGTCGCCGCCTTTCTTCTCTACTCCGTGCTGAAGGTGAAGGGAACGCCTTCCATCGTCTTTCAGCCGGCAACCGGGACGAAGGAAAGGATGCTCTACCGTCATGTGGAGGAACTGTCGGTCACCATCGGCTCGCGCAGCGTCTTTGAGTACGACAGGCTGCTTGCCGCCAAGGAGTATATCCTCGCCTCCCTGCGGGGCATGGGTCACACGCCGGTCCTCCAGGATGTTCCCTACCAGGACAGAACCTACAGCAACATCATCGTGACCCTGCCGGGCAAAACACGCCCCGGCGACGTGGTGGTCATCGGCGCCCACTACGACACCGTGGGCGGTTCGCCCGGCGCCGACGACAACGCCAGCGCCGTGGCCGTGCTGCTGGAAATGGCCCGCCGCCTGAAGGATCATCCCCCGGACCGGACGCTGAAGCTCCTGTTCTTCACCCTCGAGGAGCCGCCGGTCTTCCGCACGGAATCCATGGGCAGTTTCGTCTATGCCCGCGACGCCCGAAACCGGCAGGAGCGGATCCGCGCCATGGTCTGCCTGGAGATGCTCGGTTATTACAGCGACAGGGAAGGCGGGCAGAGCTTCCCTCTCCCCTTCATGTCCCTCCTGTTCCCGTCCACCCCCAATTTCATCGCCGTCGTCGGGAACTTCGCCTCCCGGAGTCTGGTCAATGCCGTTTCGGATTCGCTCCGAGCCGGCTGCAGCGTGCCCGTGGAGACCCTGACGACTCTCGGCTTCGTGCCCGGCGTCGACTTCTCCGACCACCGCTCCTTCTGGAAAATGGGCTACCCCGCCGTCATGGTCACCGATACGGCTTTTTACCGCAACCCCAACTACCATCGGGAGACGGACAGAATCGACACACTGGACTTCAATCGGCTCTCCGCCCTGCTGGAGGGCCTTGTGGCAATGGCAAAAGACCTGAGCCGAAGCGGATCCGGTGAGGATTGAGGTTGCCATGATGGATGAAAACAGGGGAACGATCGGATTTGCCTGCGCGTACACCCCCCTGCCGCTCATTGACGCGGCCGGGTTTGCGCCTTACAGGATACTGCCCGATAACGACTCCCCCGATCAGGCCGGGCGACTGCTGCACGACAACCTCTGTCCCCATGTCAAGCGCGTGCTCGACCGGGCCATGAGCGGCCGGCTCCCCGATCTGGCAGGGATGGTCTTCATGAACAGCTGTGATGCCATGCGCCGTCTTTACGACGCCTGGAAGACGGTCAAGCCCGGCATGAATAGCGTCCTGATCGATCTTCCCACCGTCGCCACGGATGCATCGATTCGATTTTTTCGCGATGAGCTGGAGCGTCTGTCGCGGACCCTCGGGCAGTGGGGGGCCGATGCGGTCGATGAGGCCGCGCTTGCCGGGAGCATCGGCCGGTACAACCGTACATCGTCGCTTCTGACGGCGCTGAGGGACAAGGCGGGGCGGTCGGAGCTCAAGGGCGGCTCCGCGGCGCTTCAGGAGGCCTACAACAGGGCCTCCATCTCCCCCCCCGGGGAAAGCATCGCCTTTCTTGAGGCGATCCTGAACGAGGGCCCCGACAACCCGCAGGGCGAACCGGGCGTCCCCCTCTATCTTTTCGGAAATATGCTGCCCGATCCGGAGGCCTTCGCGCTGTTCGAAGCGTGCGGCGTTCATATCGTCTCGGAAGATCTGTGCACCGGATCCCGTCTGTTCGCGGCGACGGAAACCGGCGGCGGCGACTGGCTCCTGAATCTTGCGCGCTCCGTCCTCGGACGCCCCTCCTGCGCGCGGACCTTCAACGTGGAAAGACCCGGAAGCCTGGGACGCGATGTTGCGGCGGGCGCTCGGCGCACCGGCGCCCGGGGCGTCATCGGATACACGGTGAAATTCTGCGATCCCTATCTCGCCCGCCTGCCCGGCGTCCGGGATGCGCTGAAAGAGGAGGGGATCCCCCTGCTGCTGCTCGAGGGCGACTGCACGCTCCGTTCGATCGGTCAGCACAGGACGAGGATAGAGGCCTTTGTGGAGATGATGAGGTGACGGCGATGATGAACGAGTATTTCACCGATCTTGAAGCGGGGATTGTCAAGGCGATCGGAGAAGGGAACGTGAGCCACAGAAAGCTCTATACCCTGGAACTGGCCCGCCTCGGCAGGCGGCTGTACTCCGGGTCCGATTCCATCGCCTGGTGCGGCATCACGGCTCCGTTCGACCTGCTGAACGCCCTGGGTGCGACCTCCTGCTTCGTGGAATTCATCGGGGCCATGCTCGCTTTGACCGGCGCGGTCGGACCGTTTATCGAAGAGACCGACCATGCGGGCTATTCGTCCGACTCGTGCAGTTATCACCGCTCCGTGAGCGGCGCGGCCATCAAGGGGATGATGCCGGTGCCGAAATTCCTGATCGGCACGACAAATCCCTGCAGCGGGGGCCTTGCCGTCCTGGAAAACCTCGCCCGCCACTTCGACAGGGAGCTTTTCGTCCTGCACATACCGCAGGATGATTCGGGCGGGAATGTGCCGTTCCTCGCCGATCAGATGCGGGAGATGGTCGCCTTCGCGTCCCGTGTCTCCGGCACGACGCTGGACGACGATCGCCTCCGCAGGAGCGTGGAGCTCTCAAACCGGGCCAGCGCCGTCATGAAGGAGATCTTCGCGCTCGCCCGCCATGACCCCTCGCCGGTGTCGAGCAGGGACCTGAGCAACTTCGGCATTGTGATGTCCCTTTTTCTGGGCGGCGAGCCGGCGGTGACCATCGCGGAGGCCTTCCGGGATGAGTTCAAACGCAGGATCGACGCCGGGGTTTCCGGCGCACCGGGGCGGAAATACCGGCTCCTCTGGATACAGAACCGGATCCAGTTCAGGCACGGGCTGGAAAAGATGCTGGAGGAGGAATACGGCGCCTCCATCATCTGCGACGAGCTCAACGACATCACCTGGGACCCGATCGATCCGGAACATCCCTTCGAGGGGTTTGCCCGGAAGTCGATCTCCATCCCCTTCAACGGAACCATCGAAACGCGTATCGGACACCTCAAGACGCTTGCCCGGGAGTATCGGATCGACGGCGCGGTCAACCCGTGCAACTGGGGATGCCGGCAGGGCACCGGCGCGAGGGGGCTCATCGAGAAGGGGCTGGGGGAGATCGGCGTTCCGGTTCTCAACATCGAGGTGGACTGCGTCGATTCGCGCAAGTTCACGGAAGGACAGATCCGCACGCGCCTCGAGGCGTTCATGGAGATGCTGCAGTCCCGGCCTCCGCTCTGGCAGTGAGGCGCACCCGCCTGCCCGGGCCGGCGCGCGTCCCGGGCGGTTTCACCCCCCGGCCATGCGGGGAGGGGATCAGGGGGCGACGATGACGGCCCGCATGCAGGTCGCCGGATCTCTCGACACATCCACGGCCTGCCCCCACTGCGACAGGGTAAACCGGTGCGAGACGAGGTGCCCGACGCCGATCACCCCTGCGGCCAGCAGTTCCTGGGCGATGATGCAGGAGTTGACCGAAGAGAAGCTTCCGATGACCTGAAGATCCTTCCGGCAGATGTCGAAGGGGTTGACACGGACGTCCTGGTCGGGCGGCACGATGCCGTAGATGACGATTTTCCCCCCGGGGGCGGCATACGGAAAGGCCCGCTCCAGGACCGGCGCGACCCCCGTCGTCTCGAATATGGCGTCAAAGCCCCGCGGCGCGATGCGGCGGAGGCGACCATCCTGGAAATCGTCGGCGAGTACCGTTTCATCCGCCCCCATGGACAGAGCCACCTCGAGCCGGCTTTTCGTCCTTCCGGTGACGACCACCGTTGCGGCCCCCGATTTCTTGGCCAGTTCCGCCAGAATCAGGCCGTTCGCCCCCGTCCCGAAAACGAGCACCTTCATCCCCGGCTGAAGCTGCGCCCTGCCGAGCGCGTACACGATCGTCCCCAGGTTGGCGACAAACGATCCCGCCTCGAAAGAGACATGATCGGCAAGGGGAATCAGGTTTCGCACCGAAACCGCGGCCTGCTCCGAAAACCCCCCGTCGAGCCGCATGTGCGTGGACCGGGTGTGGCCGATCACCATCCCGTTGAGACAATGGTTGGTCTTGCCCGCCTTGCAGAAAAAACAGTACCCGCAGGCGATGAAGGGCTCCACGGCGACGCGGTCCCCCGGTTTCACATGGGTCACCTTCGCGCCGACCTCGGCGACCACACCGGAAAATTCATGACCCGGAATCAGTGGATAGACGGCACCCTTGAATTCGCCGTCGAGCAGGTGGCGATCCGTGCCGCAGACGCAGCAGGCCTTCACGTCAAGGGTGACCTCACCCTCGCCGGGATGGAGATCGGGCAGCTCCCTGATCTGAAAGGAACCGGGTTTTTCAATGACGACGGACCTCATCTGGCTCACCTCCCACAGCAGGATCACTCGCACAGCGGAAGCGGAAATTCAAGCCCTATCTTGATTTCGCTACGCCCTCTCTTTGTGCCGGAGGAGCCTCTCTTATCCCGAAAGCGGCTGCCCCGTCGACCAGGCCGCGGACCACGGCTGCGGGGCGGCCGAGTCGCCTTTGCCGGCCCGGCCAAAAACCCCTTGACAAAAACACAGACCCCTTTTAGTGATTGGGCTCAGACGGCAAACACCTTCGCCCTTGCGCCCATCGTCATGCGAAACGCCGGCTGCGAGCCCGTGCCCATGCTCCCGGCCGTGGTCCTCGACCCGAGGATGGAGGAGTTCCTCCGCCGCGCCCGGCTCCTGTCGAGGGGTTGATCCCCCGGTGTTCCTGAGGGGACCGATCGGCGGCGTGGTCCTCACCGTTGTTGGTGTCGCCCCGGACGCGGCGGTGATTCCGGCGGTCGGCGCCATGCGGGCGGAGGCCATTCCGGATGAGGGAATATGACAACAACCAGCGGCAGTGCGATCCGCCCGCCCACCATACCCGGCCCGGTTCCCGACCCGCGACCGCCGCTCACCGCCTTTCCAGCCGGCGCCTGCGATTGCCATGCGCACGTGTTCGGCCCGCAGGAACTTTTCCCGTACCTGCCGGAGGCCGCCGCCGCGCCGGACCGCTGCGTGTGGGGCACCGACTGGCCGCATCCCAACACCGAGCATATGCCCGACGAAGGCGACCTCGCCGATGCGTTCGCCGGGTGGCTTCCCGATCCGCAGACGCGTCAAAAGGTGCTGGTCGACAACCCCGACCGGCTTTACGGCTTTGTTTAGCGCCACCCAGGGATACAGGCACGCACAGATCAATCCCCTGCCCGGACGGGAGAGGGCCCGGGCGGGACCTGCGGCCCAGGCAACGGTATACATCACGGATAAAAGGCCACGCCATGGAAGTGGGCAGCCCCGAGCCCTGTGAGGCGCGCCCGTGGCATCTCAACCGCCTCGCCGGTGAGGCGATGGCGGAAAAGAGGCACCGCTGGCCGGAGGGCGACGAAGCGACAGGCCGATTTTCCATGAAAAGGACAACGTCACTGGAGGCATGACGGCATGAAAGACCCCGGGGGATCCAAACTTTCCGATGATATTCTGAACGAGGCACTGGCACAGGAGAGGATCGCGCAGGACTTCTACGCGAGAATGGCCGCCCGCTGCCAGATCGCTTTTGTCAGGGAGCTGATGGAGACGCTCGAGGACGAGGCGTCCAAGCACATCAAGCTGATAGAGAACATGCGGGGGCAGATCGGGTTGGGAAAAAGGGCGGCCGGGGGAACGGGGCCGGGCAGCGCCGGCGCCCCTCGATCCGGCAAGACGGCCTGATCCGGCCTTCCGGTCCACGGAACGCCCGAGGTCTTCGGAACCCCTCCCTGACCGGTAAGAGGAGGGGCGGGAAAACAGAGGGACATGCATGAAGAAAATCCTTGTGGCGCCGGGGTTTGAGCCCGGAGAGGAAGCGCTGACCCTGCTGCGCACCGTCGCGCGGGTCACGATGCTGGATGACAACTCGGAGGTGAAACTGCGGGAGGAGCTCCGGGATGCGGCGGCACTGCTCATCGGCATCGGACCCCGTATCACCCGGCAGCTCATCGAGTCGGCTCCCCTGCTCAAGCACATCGCCCGGCAGGGCGTGGGGGTGGATGTCGTGGATGTGCAGGCGGCGACGGACCACGGCATCTTCGTCACCAATGTCCCCGACGTAACCTCGGACTCCGTGGCCGAGTTTGCCATGACGCTGCTGCTTGCCCTGGCCAAGAACATCATCCGCTGCAACAACACCGTCAAGGAGGGCCGCTGGGGGGAGCGGCTCGAGCTGATCCGGGCCAACACCGAGCTCTGCGGCAAGACGCACGGCATCGTCGGTCTGGGGCGGATTGGGCGCCAGGTCGCCCTTCGCTGCCAGGCCTTCGGCATGCGGGTGCTCTACAACAAGCGCAACAGGGAGCCGGCCTTTGAGCAGGCTACCGGTGTCCTCTACGCCCCGCTGGATACGCTGATCCGGGAGTCCGACAGCATCAGCCTGCACCTCCCGCTGACAGCGGAAACCAGGGACCTCATCGGCGCCCGCCAGTTTGCATCGATGAAAAAGTCCGTCCTGCTGATCAACCACTCGCGGGGGGCGGTGGTGAACGAACAGGCTCTGCTGCAGGCGCTCAGGGAAGGGCGCATCGGAGGGTACGGCACGGACGTCTACGAGCAGGAACCTCCCGACCCGGCCGGTGAGCTGTTTTGTTTTCCGAACGTGGTCGTCTCGCCCCATCTGGGCGGAGGAACCCGCGAAGCCAGGGCCAGGGCAAACAGGACGGTCGCCGAAGACGTAGTCAGGGTCATTCGCGGTGAGCTTCCCGTCAATCTGGTGAACCGGGAGGCCCTCCTTCGAAAGACACGCTAAAATAAAATTTTACCTATTCGTCCTTGTTTTCGAAGGGCAGGCGGATCGGCGGAGGTTCAAACAGCTTCAGAAACAGCGCAAAAGCAACGGCGCTGCCTTTCGGATAGTCGAAACCCGCCAGCGTGGTGACCGGGCTTCTGAGCCTGCCGGCCATCTCCTTCCATCTGACCGAGTCGGCCCGCACCAGGATGTGGAGATCGTCGGCGAGCCGCGGCATGATTTCCGCGACACCGCGACGCACGTGGATCGTGAAGGCCTCCCCCGTATCGGTGAAGGCAATGCCGACCCGCCTGTCCATGTGGGCGCTTGCCTGGGGATCGAGGTTGACTGCCAACCGGTCGAAGAAGAAGGACAGAGGCATGGCCCGGACCATGTCCGGAGTCGGGTGGAGGGGGGATTCGGCAACGAACCGGTCGCGGATCTCCAGGGCCTCCGTCAAGTAATAGTGGCGGGCGTTGGCGTTGCTCTCCCGCTCCCCGAGCACGGTCAGGGCCCGGATCCGGATCGCGCGCGCCTCGGCGTTTCCGGGATCGAGGCGAAGGGCGTGGCCGGACAACTCCAGGGCCGCCTGGGGATGGCCCGTTTGAGCATATCGCCTCGCGTGCGCCAGCAGCCCGGCCTCCCCCCCGGCCATATCGGCCATCATCCGCGCCTGCTCCTTCACGGGCATGGGCTGCAGATGGGCCGCATCGCCGCTGAACCAGCCCAGGGCGCCTCCGTGCATGGCGCGGGCCGACCAGGAAACCTTTCCGTAGACTTCCTGGAGATAGGGGGAACCGGCCAGGTGGGGAGGCAGCACCACATACTCCGCCAGCTCGTCGGGCGTCATCCCCTGGTTGATCCCCCGGATCGACTGGTCATGGACGAACTGGATCGCGTCGCGGTAATCGGTGGCGATCCGGTAGATCGCCTCGGCACCGGCGATGGGCCGGCCGTGGGACGGGACCAGATAGGCGGGCCGGAGCGCGCGGATGATGTCGACGGAACGGTACCAGTTCTTCAGGCTGCGGAAGGAGGTCCCCCGGATCGTGTAGAGGTTGGGAAAGGACCTGTAGAGGTTGTCGCCGCACAACAGGACCTTCTTGTCCGGAATCCACACATAGATGTGGTCGTCCGTTTCGCCCGGCGCATGGATCAGCTCGAAGGAGATCCCCGCCGTGGACACGCTCAGGCGGTCACGGAATGTCCTGGTGGGCTTCCTGTAGCCGAGGGTCGAACGGGGACCGAGGCCCATGAACGGTCCGATGCCCACATGGCCCATGAATTGATCGTCCAGCAGGCTGCCGTACATCCGCATGCTCCTGGATCCGACGATCGGGGCCGTCTCGCCGGCGGCGCGGCCGAAGGCATGGTCGAGGCCCTCATGGGCGTATATCTCCGGAGCCGCCTCCCCGGCGAAGGCCGAGGCGCCCAGCACGTGGTCGGGATGGGAATGGGTGTAGACGATCGCCTTGAGCGGCAGAGGGGTCAATGTCCGGAGATCCTTCCAGACCGCCCTTCCCTCCTCGACGGACGTCATCGTGTCGACGATGACGACGCCGTCCTTTCCCACGAGCATGATCGCATTGGCGATCCCGTACCCGACGGCGGCATAGACGCCGTCGGTCACCCGGTGGATCTTCTTTTCGAATTCCCGGGAATGGGCCGCCGCAATCCGGTTTTCGGCACTACCCTGCGGCGCCGTCTTCGCCGCCTGGCAGGACCCCAGAAGCAGCGCAAGGGCGGCACAGCAGGCGACACCCGGGACGGATCTCTTCTCCATGCGCTCCCACCTCCCCCCCCGGTTGCGGATCTCCCGCTCCCACAGCCCATATCGGGGCCGACGACCATCAGGATCCTGCCCGTGCCGGACCGGCAGCGTACCGGCGGACCCGCACGGCACGCCGGGAGGCTCGCATCCGCCGAACCCGCATCTGACACCGCATCGTTTACGGAAAACGACAGAAGCGACGGGGTCAGCGCGAAAGGCATCCCACCCGGACCGGCAGGACGGTCCGGTGCAGCGGCAGGGCAAAACGCGGACAGTCAGGCGCGGGGCCAGACCTTTTTGAAAGCCGCTGCCGGGAAAAAGCAGTAGGGGCATTCACCGGGCGGTTCTTCACCGTAGTGGATGTGGCCGCACATGCGGCACCTCCATGCGGGCGCGTCCCCTGACGAGGGGTCGCTCAGGTCGAGCCCCCGGAGCAGGGGGAGATCCTCCAGGGGGGGCATGACCGGTTTGTAGCCGCCCAGCACGTGTCCGGAGACGATCAGCCGCTGGATCTCGCTGGTCCCCTCGTAGATGGTGAGCAGGCGGATGTCCCGCAGCAGTTTCTCGATGGGGAACATCCGGGTGTAGCCATAGCCGCCGAAAATCTGGAGGGCGTCGTTGACCACCTCCATGGCCGCTTCCGTGGCGTAGAACTTGGCTATGGAGGCGCTGATCGTGGGATCCATCCCCCTGTCGGCCTCCCAGGCCCCTTTCCAGACCAGCAGGCGGGCCGTTTCCACCTTCTGGTACATCTGGGCGAGCTTGAACTGGATCGCCTCGAAGTTGGCGATCTTCGACCCGAAGACGCTCCGCTTCCTGGCGAAGTCCAGGGCGTATTCCATGGCCGAGCGGGCGGCGCCCACGGCAAAGGCGCCGATGATGGGCCTGGTGCGGGAGAAGGTCTTCATGGCCAGAACGAACCCCTTCCCCGGTTCGGCAATGACGTATTCCCCGGGAACCCTCACGTTCTTGAAATGGAGCCCCGCCGTGTTGGAACAGCGCTGTCCCAGCTTCGGTATGGGTTTTCCCACGGACACCCCTTCCCACTCCTTTTCCACCAGGAAGGCGCCGATGCCCGCGTGCTGCTTTTCGGGATCGGTCGTGGCAAACACCGTCATGTAGTCCGCCACGCCCGCATTGGTAATCCAGTATTTGGTCCCGTTGAGGATGTAATCGCGCCCCTTCTTCTCGGCCCGGCACCGCATCCCGGCCACATCGGAACCCATGGTGGGCTCGGAGGTCGCAAAGCAGATCCGCTTGAACTGGCGGGCGATGATCGGAAGGATCTTTTTCTTCAGCGGCTCGTTTTCCGACAGGATGAGCGGCTCCATTCCGAGGGAATTGTCGAACACCGAGGTCGCCACGCCCGGGCAGACCGCCGCGATCTCCTCGGTGAGAATCGCCCCCTCCACCAGGCCCAGCCCCTTTCCTCCGTAGGCCGCGGGGATGTCGCCGTTCATGAAACCGTGGTCGAAGGCCCTCTGCAGCAGAAAGAGCGGAATCTCATCCCTGTCCTCGTAGTGCCATACCGCGGGCAGGATTTCCCGGATCGCGAAGCGACGCACCTTCTCCTGCAGGGCCTTTTGCCGCTTGCTCAACTCAAATTGCAGCATCCTCACCTCCCTGGGCCGATGTCTTTGAGGCGGTTGAATAGGCCGCCCTTACGGCGACACATCACGGCGGTCCTCCGAAAACGGGGGTCCCGCGCCGCGCCGGTAGCGGCGTGCGGCGGTTGGCCGGAGGATCCCCTGACCGCAGCGGCGCACGGCGCGGTACGGCATTACCGGCCTTCAACCGGAGGCGGTTGTATCCGTTACCGATTTACCTTGATCAAGGTGGTCTTCCAGCTCGCCTATGGATGCCGCGAGCGAATTCCCGGCCTGCTCGACTACCGTCCGCAGCTCCCGGTCGAGCCGGTCCAGACGCGCCTCCACGGCTGCCTTCGACTCCG
>JBFMBA010000024.1:0-10071 GCA_040755475.1 Thermodesulfobacteriota bacterium | reverse complement strand
CTGTTTTTCCTTGACAGGGGCAGGTATGCCCGTTATGTTGATGCCGGATGTGCGCATGTCAGGCCCGTCCATCACTCCGCCAATCGGCCCTCGCGAGGACGCACGCGGACCGATCGACAGACGGACCGACCGATGCGGACACCAGACCACCTCAAACAGAGGATGAAGGAGGGTTGCGCATGAAGAAACGGTTCTCCATCGTAGTTTTTGGAATGGCGGTCACAGCGCTTCTGTCCGGTTGCTATATCTATACGCGGGAGCCCGTACCTCCCCCCGCCATCATCATCATGCCCGAAGGGGGCCCTCCGCCTGCGGTTCCGCCCCCCCCTCCCTCCGGGGCAGTGGGTCCGGTCAGACGGTATTGATATACGGTGCCGCGGCGCCTGTTCAGGACCCTGTGCAGTGCAGCGGACGGCTTTGTCGACCGATCAGCCCCGCATGCCGCTGAGGCGGGTACCGATCATGGCCGTGCGCGGCTGCGGATCCGGTGTGTAACATGAAACTGTCCGGTACCAAGATCGCCATATGCTGTCTGCTGGTCATTCTGATGATCCCAAAGGGGGCCCTGATCGCCGGCGAGCGTCTTGTGCAGGGGATCGGCTATCCGCCCGTCAAGGCCAAAAGCCAGGCCCAGGCGCTGCTCATGGCCCGGCGAGCGGCGGTCCTGGATGCCTACCGCAACAGCGTCCGGATCCCGGGTCATGAACTGGATGACCTGCCTCCCTGGGAAGGCTACGACAGCTTTTCCGCTTTCATCCAGGGCATTACCCTGGTGGAGGAGTCGCTTCTGGTCGACGGGGGCGTTCGGGTGACGGTGCGCCTGCCCGCAGCGGGATCCTCCTTACCGGCGGAGATCCGAAATCACCGGCAGACGAAGATGCCCGCGAGCCTGCCGGAGTCGTACGCCGGGCCGGTTAGGGTCAGCCAGGAGGAGTGGTTCAGGATCATAGAGCAGATGGTCATATTCGAGGCGAAGACGGGAAAGAAGAGGGAGCCATGACGCGCGAGTCATCAAGGGGAAGGTTATTGATCGCCTGCACGGCGGTGCTGATCCTGCTGGCGGGGTTCGCACTGGAGGGCCTGGCGCAGATGGACAGCCAGACCAGGCTCATGGCGCGGCGAGCGGCCAAGGTGGACGCCCTTCGGAACCTCCTGGAGATCGTCTACGGCCTGGAGATCGACGCCCGGACGACGGTCCGCGATTTTGTCGCGGAGTCCGACGTGGTCCGCTCGCGACTGCGGGCAGCCATCCAGGGCGCCCGCGAGACCGACTACCAGGTCCAGGCCGACGGCACAGCGGAAGTGACCGTCGAGGTCACCCTGGGGCGGGTGGAGGACATCGTGGGACGACGCCTGCGCTACGACCAGGAAACGATCGAGGCGAAGGGATATGGAGCGCCCGGCGGGCAGAGCTACACGGCGCCCCAGGCAGCGCGTGACGTGCTGAGGGTCAAGGGGCACGGCCTTGAGCCCAATGAACCCGGGATGACGGCGGCGGAAAAGAGCCTGCTGGCCAAGCGCGCGGGCAAGCTGGACGCCCTGAGAAACCTGGCCGAACGGGTCAACGGCGTCCGGATCAGCGGCGAGACGCTGGTCAGGGATTTTGTGACGCGCAGCGACGATATCCGTTCCCGGGTCTTCTCCTATATTCAGGGGGCGCGGGTGATATCCGAATACCGCCTGGCGGACGGCAGTTATGAGGTCGAAGTGGAAATCGACATGGAACCTCTCAGAAGAATACTCGGGGTTCGCTGACAGGAAAGGAGAGAGACATCATGGGGAAGAAAGGGATCGTTCTTGCGGTGGTTCTGTTGCTCGTGACAGGATGCTACATCGTCCCCGTTCCCGACCAGCGGGTGTCGCCGGCAGAGCCGGCGGAGCAATGGGTGCCGATCGCGATCAGGGCGACGGGCGGCGGTGCGCCTCCGGAAAGGGCGATCAACCCGGCCCAGGCCCGGCTCATGACGGAGCGTGCGGCCAGGCTCGATGCCTACCGGAACCTCCTGGAGCGGGCCTACGGTGTCGCCATCCAGGCAAAATCCACCGTCCGGGATTTCGTCCTGAAGGACGATACCATCCGTTCCCGGGTGGAGGCTTACATCCGCGGCGCCAAGGTGATCGATACCGTCTACAAGGATGACGGTGGCGTGGAAGTGGAAATGGAAGTGGTTCTGGGTCATGAATTCCGGCGGATATTCCGGTAGAAGGAGTGCCGGTGGGCTTCCTGGCGACCATGCCGGAGCGGACCCGGTCGGTACTGCAGGTACGGCGATGGGACCATTTGCAGGAAAGGGGCGCAAGCCGCGCCCGCTGATGCCCTGTTCCGAAAGGAGCCGCCCCCCCTTTTTGGGGCTCTTCAGGGGTTACGCCTCCGCGTGTTGCCTGTCTTTTCTCCTCGCGGTCCTCCTCCTGTGGCACCCGCTCGCCGGGGCCCAACAGACGGAGTTCGTGATGACCGAGGGGGTGGCCGCGATCATCAACAACGCCGTAGCGCCGGCCCGGGACAAGGCGATCGACGACGCCCTGCGCAAGGCCGTCGAGCAGGCGGTGGGAACCATGGTCACCTCGGACACCCTGACCGAGCAGTACAAGGTGATCACCGACAAGATCCTCGCCCAGACCACCGGTTACGTCCAGCGGTACAAGATCCTCTCCGAGAAGGCCGAAGGGGACCTCTACCGGGTCCGGATCCAGGCGGAAGTGGGCCGTGCCAACCTCATGAACGACCTGCGCGCCCTGGGGCTCCTGCATGCGCTCGCCGAGAAGCCGAAGGTCATGGTGATCATGGAGGAGAAGGTGGCCGGCGTTTTCGGCACCACCGCCTGGGAGGACATCGGACAGGCGGAATCGACGATCATGGAGCGGCTCATCGCCGCGGGCTTTGCCGTGGTCGATCCCCAGACAGTGAAGACCAACATCACCCGGGATCAGGCGCTGCGGATCCTGGAGGGGGATGCACAGGCCGCCGCCGCGGCGGGCCTCCAGTATGGTGCCCAGGTGGTGATCTCGGGGAAGGCCTTCTCCAAGAACGCCGGCGGACGCATCCTCGGCACGCAGCTCCAGTCCCTCCAGGCGACGGTCCAGGCCCGGGTGATCCGTTCCGACGATGGGCGGGTCATCTCCTCCCGGAACGAACAGGGCCGGCAGGTCCACATTGACGAGGTCCAGGGAGGCGTCATGGCCATCCGGGATGCCACCGGGCGCATGACCGACGTGATGATCGCCGATATTCTGGCCCAGTGGAGACGCGAGGCTTACGGCAGGACGAAGGAGATCACCCTGGTCATCACGGGCCTGGTTTCCTACCGCCACCTGACGGCGATCAAGCAGTTTCTCGAAAAGGAGATGCAGGGGGTCCGGGGGGTGAACCAGCGGAGCTTCCTGGGCGGCGCCGCCGAGCTGATGCTCGACTACGGCGGCAAGTCGACCAACATCGCCGATGAGCTGGCCAACCGCAAGTTCACCGGTTTCCGCATGGAGCCGACCAACGTGACGCCCAGCCGCGTGGACGTGAGGGCGGTCGTGGAAAAATAAAATCGCCTTCCACTCCAATAGTCACACTAGTTGTTTTCAGTCACTGAATTGACTCGAGACCGGATTATATAAAGGAAAGGTAATACCTGAAGGGATCTTTGGCCTTTACAGCCTCGTCAGGCGATTGTTCTTCCGCCTCCGTGAGAAGGGCGAATGAAGACCCGGCAACCATGTAGAATATCTTTACTGCTCGATGAATACCGTTTTTTGACAGAACCATCCCCTGTGAAAACAGCCCGGGTTGAGGTTACAGCAATAGATACCCTCATTCAACCTAATAAGGATTGTCTGTTATGAAGAAACGCATCGGACTTCCAATCGCTGCATGGCTTTTGGCCCTGCTTTTCATACTGACGAACCCACTGGAACTATTTGCAGACGACAAAAGGGCCCTGAGCGAGTCGATCGAGCGGGCAATCGGCAATGTACAAAGAACAGGGGGCCGGGATATCACCCTAAAAGCCGCCGAAGAGGCAGTCAACAGTTTAGGTGATCCCATCTCTGCCTCCGGTTCACACGTCAGAGGTCTTTATGTCCCCGGTAAGTCGGATCATGATTTTACCCTCCGAGCGGCCTCGGAGCTTAGCCCGGAAGAAGCATTAGACCGCTGGAGGACTGCTCGTCGCAGATTTTCAACAGAAATCAAAAATGAAACGATGCGCCAATTTGAGATCCAACTCAGGGCAGAATTGCGTAAGGCCGGGATAACAGATTCGGCACGGATAGATCGTCTCGTAAAGGAGGCACGGCCCGAGACACAAAAACTTGTAAAAGAGCAATTGGTTGATAGTATTCTTGGCAGGACCAACCTTTACCCACCAGACCAGGTCATCGGAAACGTTGCTGGCCCGAATGAGGCCATGAAGAGATTCAAAGAGATCAAAACCGTTCCCAAACTCTCTGAAGAAGCAGGAAAAGAGCTCTCTGACGATGCACTCAAGAAAGCTACCGAAGGGATTTATGGTCCGGGGGCAAAGGCCTATCGCCAGGGGTACGAAGCAAGAGCCGGGACGGTCTGGGAGATTGACCCCAAAACCGGCAAAGCCAGGAAAAGGCTCATCGATCTGACACACATGGGTGACGGATACGGAAATTATACCATCGAGGGGATGGCCAGCAATTCCAAACAGTGGGGCAATAAAGTCAAAGATGCGTTGAAAGAAGGGGACTATCGTACAGCCTTTAAAGACCTGGAAAGATTGCATCTTGACATGAAAAAAGCCAGAGATCTGGCCTCCCTCCCATCACCAGGCTCAACGGGAGTGGGGAAATTTTACGACCAATACAATGACTTAAAAAATGCCGCCAAAAGTGCCTTCCCTACCGATGAAGCGGCTAGATCCCAATATGTCGAGGATGCCATAAACAAATTATTCAAAGACCACCCGGGCCTCAAAAATGAGATAGAGAAAGCTGTTGATATTGCTTCCCAGGAGGCGGACCTGTTAAAAAATTTTGCCGGAGAATTCAAGGCAAATCGAAAATTGTTTATTCGGAAGATGCTGGACGGGAGCTCCGAAGCGGGAAGCAAGCTGAAATCAGCCTTTACGGAAATTTATGAAAAATACGGTCACCACATAAATCTCACGAATGTCATTTCGGGTATTTTTATCTATTTGGATACGGCAGAGACCGCCTCCCGCGCCGGACAGGGTGATTGGGATGGTACCTTGCGCAAAGGTCTGGAAACAGTACTGGGTATTCCCCCCACGTTGATGCCCGCAGGGATCATGGCTGTCATCACCAATCTGATTATCGATACGGCGAAAGATGCAGGCTATTCACTGGCTGTTTCCATTCAGGACTGTGAGGATCTGCTGGCGGGGATTATTTCCGTCAAAGGGTGGGAAGATGTCAAGGGTTTTGGGGATAAGACCGAGACAAGTATTGACGACATTGCCCGTAAACTTCCTTTGGAGGCCCAGGTAAGAAATCTGGTGGCCACATTGGCCCGAAACGCAGCCACCGGGCAAGTGGGTACGGATGCGATAAACAAAGGCAAGGAAGAAGCCTTGATTGCGAAATGCTCGGGGCAGATTGTATCCAAGTGGCGCAAACGTCGTCTTGAACTGCTTTCTGTCTATATGGATTTACAAAACACGCTGAATGAACAATTCAGTAACCTAAAGGTCGAGTTGATTGCGGACCCCAATCCTGCGCCGTTAGGAGCCTCACATGGAACTGCTGCCGGTTCAGCAACGTCTTCTGTGTCGGTCGCTGTAAAAGCGACGACCAATATGCCCATTGATCAGATCAATGAGTCGCTTGACAAAATGCGCGAACAGATCCTGTTGCTGGGCGGGAGGCAAAAACTGGTTATTCTAACCCTGACCCAGCAGACCGACTGGTATAAGGCCGACGACAAAGTGCCTTTTGCCAGCAGCAAGCAATATGACCGACTCACAGAGCTCCTGGATGAAACGTCTGTTACGCTGTCCAAACCTCAGCAGATCAAGATATCCTGCCAAGTCAAATGGGATCTCAAGGTTATCAGTGCCATCACCGATTCAGCCGATTACACAACCAAATCATTCGAAATAATAGGTCCAATATTGAAAGGGGAGCTCCCAGGCTACAGAAGCCGCCTGATTCCCGGGGACGTGGTTGGAACTTATCGGGATCAACTGGGAAGAACATACAGTAAAAACTCGGTGGTATTCATAACGGTTGTCGAAGCTGACGATACCGACAAAGATAAACCGGCGGCCCCCGATACCTCCCTTACTCCCCCGGGTGTTCCACCTGGCCCTTCAGCAGAAAAGCCGGACGACAAACCCAAGGAAGACAAGACGGGTAAATCACAGGCCCCGCCAGCGGTCACACAGCCCGAACCCTATACGAAGGGGCAGATCGGGGGTGTCCCCGTTCCAACGCCCACCGGCGGCCCGGGTGCGACCGACCAGCCCAAGGGTCACACAGGCATTCCGGGCACTCCCGGAACGACGGTTCCGGGCGTTTCCCCCCAGCCGCCGGTCGACCCGGGAACGGTCGGGGTAGCCCCCGGAACGGTTCCTCCGGTCGTGCCGCAACCGCCTGCGGGAGATCCGGGAAAGACCGGGACGCCTGCGGGACCGACGGGGATCGCGGGCGTGAAGCCCCCCGACTCACCGCCGAAAGGCCCTCCCGCATGCACGTATGAGTACTCCGCCTGGGGTGAGTGTAACCGGGGTACGAAAACACAGACGCGGACCGTCCTCGGAAAAAAACCGGCCGGCTGCGTGGAAACCGGCAAGCCCGTCCTCCAGCAGGGATGCACCCCCCCACCAACCGAGGAGGAAAAGCGACAGACCTATTTGAATTGTCTTTGTGCCTGCACACCCTTTTACCAAACGCCGCCGCGGTACGGGTCGAAGGAGTGCGGCGGCAGGGGACCCTGCGAGTCAAGGTCCCTGGCATACAGTACGCTACTTTGCAGTTTCATAAAGGCAAAGCCTGAGTGCGCCGCTGCCTGCTACAAGAATATATACGGGAAGCCCGGCGATACGGCAAGCATAGAGAAGGACATAAGAGACGCAAACAGGAAGTATAAAGACCCTATAAAAATTAAACTGAACCAGGACAAATGTCCGATAAATGCGCAAATAGGTGACATCATTACTCTCACGGCGAGCGTCGAAGGCGGGATTCCACCCCATACCTACACCTGGTCCGGCAATGGTCAGGCCAAGGATAATACCTTTACCTTTGCCAATACCAGAGAGCCTGGGCCTCATCCTATATCGGTTACCGTAAGCGATCATGACGGGGGCACGGCCACTGCAACCTGCACGATCAATGTAGAAGCCATGACCGTCAAGATCGAACTGCTCGACAAGGAAAGCAGGATCCCCATCGGAGAGAGCCGGAACTTCAGAGGCACGGTCCTGTCCGGGGACAAGCCGGCCCGGGGAGATTTTTATTTCCTCTGGCAGCCCCATCCGGAAATTGCATTTTCGCCCTTCGAAAAGACGGGAGGAAACCTTTCCGGGACCAGGGCCACATTCAACAAGCTGGGGAATTTCAAGGTTTGGGTCATTGCCCACACCTACAAGGGAAACGTCAAGACCACCGTCGGAGAATCGGAGCAGATCGCGATCGAGGTTGCCAAACCCGAGCTGAAACTTGCCTTCCAGCCCCCGAATCCCCGGGTGGGCCAGGAAGTCAGGCTCACGGTCGCCGAAACGCCCAAGATGGACGACAAGGCGATTGCCTTCTGGTGGGAGATCAAGGGCGAGGCGGCCAACCCAGGCCCGGCGCCGAACGTCCCGAACAGCCGGGCCTACTCGTTCAGGCCCAAGGACAGCAAGCCCGTCACGGTGACGGTCCACGGCAAGGCGAAAGAGGGAGGGGACGACCTGGGGCAGGCATCCGCCACGGTCACGGCGCAGGCCTACGAGGTGAGCATCGGCGAGCCGCGGCGGCGCGGGCCGAAACCCAGAATCTGGAACCCCCAGGTGTGGAAATCGCCGGAGTGGAAACCGGGATCGGGGTTACAGGGCGAAGGCGGCCTGACCCCCGGCGGCGGCCTGGTGGAGGTGGCGGACAGCCAGTTCGCCGTCTTCGAAGACATCGACGTGAAGGCCGACGTAAAACCCGCGCCGGACAAACCGCCCCTGCGCTACGAATGGGCCATTGCGCCCGGCGGGATCTGCGGCATCCCCGGGGCCGGCCAGGAGCTCCGCCTGAACTGCAGCCAGACCGGCACCTACACCGTCAGCCTGACCGTGCGCGACAGTGAAAATATCCTACTCGGCAAGGCAAGCCGTGCCGTGAGCGTTACCGTCTCCCAGGCGGACCTGGACAAGGCCAAGGGACCCATGGTGGCCCTGCGGTCGGACAAGGGCGCCCTGAAGACGGGAGAAACGGCGGTGATCAGGGCCCTCGCGCAGGGGGGCAAACCGCCCTATACCTACCGCTGGGGCGACGGCGTGGAGGGCAAGGGGGAGACGGTGCGTCTCTCACCCAAAAAATCCGGCGTACAGAAAATCACCCTGGACCTGACGGACTCTGCGGGCAAAAAGGCCTCGGCCCACATGTCGATCAAGGTCGAGACGGCGAAACTGGAAGTGACCCTGAAGGCCGCCAAGACCGATCTCAAGTGGGGCGAAACGGCCGATATCAAGGCCGAGGCAAAAGGCGGTGAAGCGCCCTTCACCTATGCCTGGGGCCCGGATGTCGCAGGAAAAGGCGACAGCCTCTCCTATACCGCCAAGAAGGGCGGCGCCCAATCCGTATCCGTGGAGGTGACCGACAGCGCCGGGCAGAAGGCGCGCGCGACGGTGGCGATCAAGGTCGCGGTCCCGAAGCTGGAGGTCGCGCTCAAGGCGGACAAGACAAGCCCGAAGATCGGCGAGACGGTCTCGATTCAGGCAATCGTCAAGGGGGGCGCCCCGCCCGTGACGCACAAATGGAGCGCCGACGTGGTAGCCAAGGGCGAGGCGGCCAGTTTCACCCCCAAGAAATCCGGCGCGCACAAGATCACGGTGGATGTATCGGACGACGCCAAGCAGACGGCCAGCGCCGGCATCGAGCTGAAGATCGAGGCGCCCAAGCTCGAGGTGAGCCTCAAGGCGGACAGGACGACCCTGAAGATTGGTGAAACTGCGTCGATCGAGGCCCTGATCAAGGGCGGCGAGGCGCCCTTCACCACCCGGTGGGGAACCGGCGTGGAGGGAAAGGACAAAACGGCCCGCTTCGTCGCGGACAAGCCCGGCGCGCGCAAGGCATCCGTCGAGGTGAGCGACCGGGCCGGTCAGAAAGCATCGGCGAGCGTCGATCTGAAGGTCGAGGTACCGAAGCTCGAGGTCGCCCTCACGGCGGACAAGCCGACCCTGAAGGTCGGTGAAACCGGGACGGTCCAGGCCAAGGTGAAGGGCGGCATGCCGAAGTATGCATACCAGTGGAGCAGCTTCGTTTCGGGAAAAGGGGACAAAGCCACCTTCACCCCGAAAAAAACCGGGTTGTACAAGGTCTGGCTCGAGGTGAAGGACAAGACGGGCACAAAGACCTCGGCCAGCCTGGACTGGAAGGTCGAGGCGGGACGGGACGGCACCGATGGCGCCCCCGTCGTCCGTCCCGTGGTCCCGGCGGAGAAGATCGCCATCGAACCGGAGAACCTGAAACTTGCCCAGGGCGAGACGCAGACCCTGCGGGTGATGCAGGTTCAGCCGGACGGATCGAAAATCCCCTACACCCAGGGACAGGCGGCCTGGAGCGGTGAGCCTTCCCAGGGTATTGTCATCGACGGCAGCGGCAGGGTGCAGGCGACATCCCTGGCAAAAATCGGGGCCCGCGTGAAAATCGGGGCGCAGGACGGCCCGCTCAAGGCCGAAGCCTGGGTGGAGGTGGTTGCCTCGCCCACGTCCACCGGCCCGCCGGTGTTGAAACCGGCAGGTCCTCCGACGGCGGCGCCGGCCTCTCCCCCTCAGGTCTCATTGATCATAGAACCGAAAACCCTCTCCCTTTCCGCCGGCAAAAGCGCCGACCTGAAGGTGTACACCTTCCAGGACGGGCGGACGATCGACGATGTGACAAGCCAGTCCACCCTGAGGGTAACAC
>JBFMBA010000023.1:0-4640 GCA_040755475.1 Thermodesulfobacteriota bacterium | reverse complement strand
GGCAAAACGGGGGTTATTCTGCACACCGTTCTTGTTATCATGAACGGCCCTCGTTGTCGTCCGGCACGGGAGCGGGGGGGGGAGACAAACCGGGCCCAAGGGCTGCCGGCGTCCATAACCGGGATGTACAGGGATCGTGGCATCGGGGAGGACGTGCCGGGGCAAAGGGACCGCCGGCGTCCATAAGGGGGATGCCAGGTTGTGGAGCGCGGATCCGACATGCGAGGAGCGAGCACGATGCATATCTTTTGGCTGGCTTTGGCGATTTGCCTGCTGCCGTCATCAACGGCGCAGGCTTTCCGGTTTCCGAACATCTCCGGCTGGAAGCTGTCGGGCGACGTCCAGACATTCGGCCCCAAAACCCTGTACGAACACATCAACGGCGCCGCGGATCTCTACCTGGCCGCCGATTTCGAAGAACTGAAGGTGGCCGAATACATCGATGAAAAGAAGGCCTCCGTGATCGTGGAGGTATACCGCCATCGAACGCCCCGTGATGCCTTCGGCATTTACAGCCAGGAACGCCTGCCGGAGGGGAACTTCCTCACGATCGGCGCTCAGGGGTACATCGACAGGGAGGTCCTGAACTTCGTCCAGGGGCGGTATTACGTCAAGCTGGGCAGTTTCAATACGGGCCCCCGGGATGCGGAACTGCTGCAGGCCATCGCGAAGCAGGTGGCGGTGAACCTGGGGGAGGGGGGCAGGCTGCCCGCCATCCTCTCCGCTTTTCCTGCGGAAGGCAAGAAAAGCCATTCCGAAAAATACATCACGCGGAATTTTCTGGGATACCCTTTTTTCAATTCCGCCTACACAGCGGACTACGAGATCGCCGGCAGGGCGTTCAAGCTGTTTCTCATCGAGGCGGCGGATAAACAGGCCTGCCGGATCATCATGGAGCAGTACCTCCGGCTGACGAAAACCCCCGTAAGAGAGCTGTCCGAGGGGCGCCACAGGGTATCCGACCCGCACCATGGGGTGATTGATCTTTTCTGGAAAGAGGCGTATATCTGGGGCACGGTCGATCTTGCGGATGCCGATTTGCGGTCGAAAGTTCTTCAATCATTAGAAAAAAATATCATGCCGGCAAAGCGGGCGCCTGAATGACAGGTCGCCCCGCTCTTTGTGCCGTTCCTCCGGAAGAAAGGCGGGAAGCGATGAAGCGTGAGGTGATCGGCAGGCGGGATTTCATGAAGACGTCGCTGGCGGGGTTCGGCGGGCTCTACTTCCTCTCCGCAAACGGCAGGCCCCTCGAGGGAGGACCCGTCGACATCAGGGGAAAAGAGCGGAAACGGGTCTATCGGACCCTGGGCAGGACGGGACTGAAGCTACCCGTGATCAACATGGGGGTCATGAACTCCGACAATCCCAACCTCATCCGGGCCGCCCTGGATTCGGGCATGGTGCTTCTGGACACGGCGCATGCCTACATGCAGGGGCGCAACGAAGAGGTGATCGGGAGCGTGGTGAAGGGGCGTCCCAGGGACACCTACATGATCGGAAGCAAGGTGAGCCTTCCCCAGGACCGTTCCACGGGCCGCTACACGGAAGCGGCGACGGAGGCCGAATTCCTCAAGAAGCTCGATCTGAGCCTGAAGCGCCTGGGGCTCGACCATGTGGACATCCTGTACAGTCACAACGTCTCCCACCGGGAATCCGTGACCTACGAACCGGTGCTCAACGCCATGACCAAGGCCAGGAAGGCGGGCAAGTTCCGTTTTGCCGGCATCACCACCCATACGAACGAACCGGAGGTCATTCACGCGGCCGTCGACTCGACGTTTTATGACGTCATTCTGACCGCCTACCATTATCAGCAGAGACATGTGGCGGAGGTGAGGGACGCCATTGCGCGGGCGGCCCGGGCGGGTGTGGGGATCGTGGGCATGAAGGCGATCCGCGGAGGGTACCGGCAGCCGCCGTCGGCCGCGAATGCCGCCGCCGCGCTCAAATGGGTCCTCCAGGACCCCCATGTGCACACCATCGTACCGGGATTCACCACTTTCAAGCAGATGGAGACCGACCTGGCCGTGATGGAGGACATCCGCCTCAACGACGGGGAAAAAAAGGCGCTCCGGCAGGAGGCAGCCCTGCCCGGCCTTTACTGCCAGGGCTGCCGCGGGTGTGTGGGGCAGTGCGTCGCGAACCTCCCCATCCCGGACCTGATGCGGGCCTACATGTACGTGTACGATTACCGAAACCTGGCCATGGCGCAGGATCTGGTTCTGTCCCTGGGGCTTGCCGCGGGAGTTTGCGGGGAGTGCGCCCGCTGTCCCGTGACGTGCGCCGTCGGCTTTCCCGTGCGGGAGAAAATACGGGACATCGTCCGGGTCCGGGACGTCCCCCGTGAATTTGTCGTCTGACCGGACGGGACGGGACGGTTTGCCCTTCGTCCGCGGCCCGATCCCCCGTGGGGGAAGGCGGGGGGCGCGGCGGCGCAGGGTGCGGTACGCGGATATGCGCCTGAAGGGGCCAGCGAAGGAAAGGAACAGAAAGGAACAGGAATATGGTTGCAGAAGGCAGTGGCATTTCGCGGCGGCAGTTTCTCAGGGCGACGGCGGCAGGCGTCGCCGTCGGCCTGGCGGGTGATCCCCGGGCGCTTTACGGAAACGGGGATGTGGATCTCGCCGTCATTTCAGGAGAACCGGCCGCCGCCACGACCAAGGCCCTGGAGGCGCTGGGCGGCCTTGCCCGATACGTGAAAAAAGGCGAACGCGTCGTCATCAAGCCCAACATGTCCTTTGCCAAGACGCCCGATTTCGCTGCGACGACCCATCCCCTGGTGGTTGCCTCGGTGGCCCGGGCCTGTCTCGAGGCGGGCGTCCGGGAGGTGCTGGTCCTGGATCACACCCTTCAGCGGGCCGAGCTCTGTCTGGAACGGACGGGAATCCGGGAGGCGTGCAAGGGGCTCCCCGGCGTCCATGTCCTTGCCCTGCAGGATCGGCGGTTCTTCCAGGAGATCCGGATTCCCCAGGGGAAGGTCCTCGACCGCGTGGAGGTGATGAAGGACATCCTCGACAGTGCCCTGATCAACGTGCCCGTTGCGAAGTCCCATTCCGCAACGGGGGTGAGTCTCGGCCTCAAAGGCCTGATGGGGCTCATCTGGGACCGGGAGAGTTTCCACTTCCAGTTCAACATCAACCAGGGAATCGCGGATCTGGCCACGGCGATCAAGCCCCGGCTGACGGTCCTGGACGCCACGCGGGCCATGGCCTCGGGCGGTCCGGGGGGACCCGGCGATGTGAAGAAGCCGAACCTCGTCATTGCCGGGGCGGACCCCGTCGCCGTCGATTCCTACGGCGTGGGGATCGTGCCGTGGTACGGCCGCAGCTTCAAGGGGCGCCAGGTCGAGCATCTGCTGATCGCCCATCAGCGGGGGGTGGGGAAGATCGATCTGGAGAAGCTCAACATCCGGAAGGCGAACGCGTGAAAAAAACAATCCAGTCCTTTTCGCTCCTTCTGTTCACGCTTCTGTTCATTTCAGCGACCTACCGGCTGCCCGACTGGCTGCCGGCCGACATCTACCTGAGGATCGACCCCCTGCTCGGGATCAACGCGGTCATCGCCTCGCGGGAGATCATCCCCCGCGTCCTGTGGTCGCTGGTCCTGGTCGGGGCCACGCTGGCCGTCGGCCGGTTCTTCTGCGCCTATGTCTGTCCGCTGGGCGCCTCTATCGACGGCCTGGACCCCCTCTTTTTCCGGAAGAGAAAACGTCCGGACCTCGAAGCGGAACCGCGCCTGCGGCGATGGAAGTACGCGCTCCTGATCGCCGTCATCGTTGCCGCCTTGACCGGTGTCTCCCTGGTCTATCTGCTCGACCCGATCGCCTTTCTCACCCGGTTTTACACCTTCGTCCTCCATCCGCTGGCCGTAGCCCTACTGAACCTCGCGGTGGATCTGCTCCGCCCCCTTTCCCGGGCGGCGGGCTGGGTCGGCCTGTCCCACCTCCACTACACCCAGCCCGTCTATTACATGACGGCGGTGACGCTGGCGATCTTCGGTGCGATCATCGCCCTGAACCGCTGGGCGCCGCGCTTCTGGTGCCGCTATCTCTGCCCCCTGGGCGCCTTCCTGAGCCTGCTCTCGCCGCTCGGCCTTTTCAAGCGCAGGGTCAGCGAGGCGTGCAACCGGTGCATGGCCTGCCGGAAGGACTGCCCCATGGGGGCGATCGATGAAGACCCGGTCAGGACCCGGGGGCCCGAATGCATCCAGTGCCGGACATGCGCGGCGGTCTGCCCCGAGAAGGCGATCACCTTCCCCGCCGCTTTTTCGGGGATCGGCGAGTATTCCCGCATCGAGATGTCCCGACGGGGTTTTGTGGCCTCGCTGGCCGGCGGGGCGGGCTTCGGCTTTGTGGCGCTCCAGAGCCCCTTCACGCTGCTTCAGGGGAAGCGGCAGCTCATCCGCCCCCCCGGCGCCCTTCCCGAAATCGAATTCCTCCGCACCTGCATCCGCTGCGGGATATGCATGAAATCCTGCGTGACCAACACCCTGCAGCCCTGTCTCTGGGAGTCCGGAGTGACGGGCCTGTGGACCCCCAAACTGGAGCTGCGGATGGCGGCCTGCGAGCCGAACTGCAACGTGTGCGGCAAGGTCTGCCCGACCCAGGCGATCCGTTCGCTTTCGCTCGTTGAAAAAACCCA
>JBFMBA010000022.1:0-3871 GCA_040755475.1 Thermodesulfobacteriota bacterium | reverse complement strand
GCTGTCCCCCCTTTTTCGTCCCCCCTTTTTCGTCCCCCCTTTTCCCCCTTTTTCCCTCTTTTTCCCTGCTGGACATTTTCTTCAGTCTGTCATACAAAGGCCTGGACCATAGGCTATTCAGAGTGGGAAAACGCCATGTCGCTGAATTTCGAATTCACGTCCGAACAGAAGCTGATCGAGGAAAGCGTCTGGCGCTGGGCATCCGGCTGGCTTGAACCGCAGATGGAGGCGCTCTACGAGAAGGACGAGATGCCCCCCGATCTGTTCCGCGAGCTGGGCAAGCTCGGCGTCAACGGCATTGTCTTCGAAGAGGAATACGGCGGCACAGGGCTCGGCTATGTGGAGACCCTGCTCATCTATGAAACCATCGCGCGGGTGAGCAACGCCCTGGCCATGACCGTGGGCGCGAGCCAGACACTCTGCTTCGACAACTTCCGGAGGAACGCCACCGAGGAGCAGAAGCGCGCCATCCTCCCGAAGGCCTGCAGCGGGGAATACATCGGCTGCCTCGGCATCACCGAACCCAACTCCGGCTCCGACGCCATGGGGATGTCGACCGTGGCCGAAAAGGTCGGCGACCGCTACCGGATCAACGGGAGCAAAACCTTCATCACCAACGGCCCCGTCGCCGACTTCATGCTTTTCTATGCGAAAACCAGCCCCACCCGCGGCGCGCACGGGATCTCGGCGTTCTATTTTCTCACCGAGGGCATGCAGGGATTGCACCGGGAGAAGATCAAGAAATGGGGGATGCGCACCTCGCCCACGGCCCTGATCACCTTCGACGACATGGAGCTGCCCGAGGAAAACCTCATCGGAGGGCTCAACCGGGGCGGGGCGATCCTGACCAACGGCCTCTGCACCGAGCGGATCACCCTGAGCGGCTGCTGCCTCGGTTCGCAGCGGGCCTGTCTGGATCTGAGCCTTCGTTACGCCCGCGAGAGGGTGCAGTTCGGAAAGCCCATCTCCTCCTTCCAGTTCATTCAGGGAAAGCTGGCCGACATGTACACGCACTACATGGCCTCCAAATGGATGGCTTACAGCGCCGCGGCCTACTGCGACTCCCTGACGAACAAGGTGGGGGGAAAAGGAACGGATCTCGACCGGAAAGCGGCCGCCGCCCTGCTGTTCTGCGGCGAGACGGGAACGAAGATCGCGAGCGACGCCATCCAGATCCACGGCGGTTACGGCTACTGCACCGAATACGCTGTTTCCCGTCACTATCTGGACCAGAAGCTCTGGGACATCGGCGCCGGCACCGCCGAGGTCCGCCGGATGATCATCGCAAGGGAGCTTCTGCGGGACAATTTCGCCAGCGGCCGCTGATCAGCGACGGCCGAAAGGCGCAGTGAGGCGCGCAGGGATCGGGAAAAACGATGACAAGGGCTCCGCACCGGGTTTCAGGGCAGCAGACGCACGGCCGATCGCAACGCTTCGGGTACGATCGGCCGCCGCACCGGGCGTCATTCGCGCGGCGGGCGATCCGTGCCGCCGGCGTCATCGTGGCCGCGCTGGTTCTGCCGGCCCTGGTCAGCTCCCCCGCCCATGCCCGCGAAGACAGCGCCCGGCTCGTTTTTGAAAAGCCCGCCCCCTCCGGCAAGACGGTCGAGTATGTGGTCCAGAGGGGAGACTCCATCGCCGCCATTCTCCGGAGGCAACGGGGCGAAGAAAAGAAACGGATCCCCTACGACGTGATCCGCCGCCTGAACCCGGACATCAAGGATTTGAACCGGATCTACCCCGGTCAAAAAATCCTCCTTCCTCTGCGTGAACCCGCCGACCCCGGCGAAACGCCGAAGGGCCTTCAGAAAAAAGAGGCGCCTGCCCCCGCCAGCTACCGGATCAAGAAGGATGATTCCATCAGCCGCATCCTTCTGTCGGAACTGGATGTCGAGCCCGAGGATGCGCTTCCCACGTACCGTACCATCCGCGAGCTGAATCCGGGCATCGACGACATGACCCGTCTGCCGGCCGGCGGGATCCTTGCGCTCCCCTTCAAACCCGTCGACGAGGACCAGGCCAGGCCCGCCGAAACCCTGGCGCCCACGGCGCTGCCGTCGGAGCAGGCGCGTCCCGGCACCTCCGCGTCGGCGGTGCCGCAAGTCGAGTCCGTCCTGCGGTTCGTCCTGCCGGTGATCACCCGGATGGGGGGCACGCTCACCGCCCGGGGCAATTACTTTATCCCCCTGAGGGACGCGGCCCAGATCACGATCGACTGCTCGCTGATCCCGGTGGTCGAACTGGACGACGGGGCGACGGTGCTTCTCGATTTCGGTAACCGCCTGTCCGAGAGCGTCAAGGGGATCATCGGCCAGTCCTGGCCGAATTACCGCTTCGTCCCCGGCGAGGAGCTCGGCAGCGGCCTGGCGGGACTGACGGCCATCGTGCGTCGCTCCCTTCACTACACGATCAGCGAAGCCCGCGCCCCCCTGGCCGTTCTGCCCGTCCCGGAGATCCGCATCTTTCCCGACCGGATGATCACCTCGAAAAGGAAGACCGGCGGCGCCCCTTACCGCCAGGCGCTGTTTCTGCTCGATGCGAAAGCCCCCCCCCTGCCCGGCGAGGCCCGCTCCTTTCTGGAGAAAAACGGCATTGCCGTGACGGAAATATCGGGCGATCAGGCCGTGTCCGGACCGGCATCCTCCAATTTGACCCCGGCCGTCTCCCGTCTGATGGATTACAGGGGCACCGCCATGGCGGCGCAGCTCCTCAGAGCCCTGGGGGAGACGCCCGTCGCCAATGCCGAAGTGGTCGTCTTCGACCGGGAGCGCAGCGGTTTCACCCTCTCCATCACGGCCGATCTTCTCCTGCGAAAGGGCGAAACGCAGTACATCATCCTCGGCAGGAAGATTCCCGACCAGTTCGTCCATATCCTCCGGGAGGGAGGCACCGAGGTGATCCTGCTGGAGGAAAATGAACCCGGAAGGCCCCTGATCGAGAAAGTGCTCCAGGGTTTGCGGATCCCTGTTTCCTTCGGCCATTTCTCCTTCCGGGTGCCGCAGGAGGGAACCCCTCCCCGGCTCACCGTCACCTTCGCCGCCCTCCGGGCCGCAGCCGGCGGCGTACCGCTCTACCTGATCGATTTCGACCTCTCCCCCGACATCCTGACGCTGCTGCGCACCCTTCTTGGCCCGCGCGTCATCCTCTACTGAAAATCCAGAAATACGTAAGAGCAGACGCCATTGATCAAAAAGACCTCAGAAAATCGAATCCCGAAAGCGCGCATGGGAGATTTTTCGGGGCCCCCTGTCCCCGCAGCGCAGCGCCTGCAAAGACGAAACGTGCGCTTCGCGCTTGAACAATCGTCTTTGCAGCGAAGCGGACGTATCGCCGGTTTTCGTCCTCGCTGCAGGGCGGATCGGGGAAAGGCCGGAACGGCTCTGTTCCGCCGCGGCATCGGGAGTTTCAGAGGGTGGGCCCCGGCTCAAGAGACCGCGGCCCACCGCGTTCGTTAATCGGCGGGAAGGTGCTGCGGGCGCAGGAGATCCGTGACCGTCTTCACCGGATTGAAGGTCGCCAGGGGCACCTCGACGAACAGGGTGTTCCAGTAGGCCATCGAGCCGTTCCAGAGGCCGGGCCGCTCCAGCGCAAGAAGTTCTTTTCCCTGCTCGGACTTGCAGGAAATGGTCGACCAATCCTGATCGATGAAACGGGTCAGGTCGAATTTTGCCCCCCGGTAGTCGTGGACGGCGCAGACCAGGTCGACGGGATTGAAATAGGTGGACGACTCCCAGATCGCCCGCTGTTCCCGATCGTCCCCGTCGATCTGCGACTCCTCGACGATCTGGAGCGACAGGTCGCCCTTCCCGTCCGAATGGTCTACCCAGAAGGGGCCCCCCCCCGGTTCCCCCTCGTTTTTCACCATGCCGCA